>JBDTUL010000194.1:0-9936 GCA_040007735.1 Gammaproteobacteria bacterium
CGCCTTGCGAGACCGGACTTCCCTGATCGATATACAACACCCTGCGACAGAACTGCTGCTGGAGCAGCAGCGCGCAGGGTGTGTCGCCCTATGCCGACACAGTATAGATGCGCGCAGTACTGATGGTATCTTCGCTAATACAAGCGGAGCGGATCGTCCTCTATGAGCGCGGAACCGAAGCGAGTCACACAGACGGAAGTCTGGGCGGAGTGGGAAAGCCAGGTCGTCAATGGCGTCTTTCCCCTGCGCCGCTTCCTCGGTGGATCCGACCACAGCGCCGTGTTCCTGACCGAATACGAGGCGGAAGGGGTCGTCGACGCCGCTATCAAGCTCATACCGGCCGACACATTACATAGTCAGGCGCAGCTGGTGCAGTGGGTGGCGACCGCAGCCCTCGCCCATCCTCACCTGATGCGTCTGTTCGATGTGGGCCGATGCCGATTCGAAGGGCGCGAATTTCTCTTCGTCGTAATGGAGCATGCGGAGCAAACGCTCGCTCAGATTCTCCCCCAGCGCGCGCTGAGTGCCGAGGAAACACGGGAAATGCTGCTTCCCACCGTGGGCGCCCTGGCTTTCCTGCACCGGAACCAGCTGGCACACGGTCAATTGAAACCGTCGAATATCCTCGTGGTCGGCGATCAGCTGAAACTCTCCAGCGATAGCGTGCGCGCCATCGGCGCTGCGCCCAGCGGCATTGTCAGGGCATCCTCGTATGACGCGCCCGAACTGAAAGACGGCGAGACTTCCGTCGCCGGCGACATGTGGGGTCTTGGCATGACCCTTCTCGAGGCACTTACCCAGCACGCTCCGGCGTGGGCGGATGAACGAAGCGAAGCGGCCTCATGGGCCGCCAATTTGCCTGCGCCGTTCGCGGAGACTGTGCAGAAATGCCTGAGCCTTGCGCCCGTCAAACGGCCCACGGCTCTCGAGCTCGAAACCCTATACAAACCGGCAGCACCACAACCTCAGGTGATACCGGTTTCTCGGACTCCCACGTCCGAAGCGCCGGTGCAGGCCACTCCGGCGCCGAGTCTTCCTACGAAGAGTCTTCCTACGAAGAGTCTTCCTACGAAGAGTCTTCCTACGAAGAGTCCTCCTACGATAAATCTTCCCGAGAAGAATCTTCCCGCGAAGATTCCCCCCAGCAGAGGCCTGCTGCTACCGGTGGCCGCTGCACTGGTAGTGTCGCTCGCGATCTGGATTGGCTTGCACATCTCTGGAACGGATTCCAGCTCGCCGGACACCAACGTATCGAACTCCACCATGCCCGAATCCAGCCTGCCGGAAGCCCAGTCGGCTCCCGCGCAAGTGAATTCGCAACCCCCTGCGGCGCCGGCTGCCCCTGCGCCCCTGGCGAAGGCGGTAGAGCCCGCAGCACCGGAATCCGAATCAGTGATCGAGAGCCCGGCCGCTCCTGCGTCCGATCAGCCCTCTCTCCCCACCATTACGTCGGTCAGCGTGCTTCACGAAGCTATTCCAGATGTTCCCCGCCCCATACGCGAGAAGATTCGCGGCACGGTTCGCGTGACGATGCGCGTGCTCGTCGACCCTGCGGGCAATGTCGTCGGCCAGTTCCTGGAAAAAGCGGGGCCGAGCCGCTATTTCGCGCGCGTCTCGGGCGATGCCGCCGGAGAATGGAAATTCGTTCCCACAGAAGAGCGCGGCTCCCGAGTGTGGCTCCTGCGCTTCGAGTTCACCCGCCGCGGCGTCAGCGCGCGCGCAAGCGCTGCGCAATAGCCTCTCCCCAGCTGACACTGGAGAACGCGAATGATCGTACGCATGTGGCATGGCCGTGTGACGACAGAGAAAGCCGCGCGCTACCGAGCCTTTCTCAATGAAAGAGCGATACCCGACTATCGCTCCGTAGACGGCAACGAATCGGTGTACATACTCGAGCGAGCCGACGGCGCAATAACTCACTTCATCACGATGACGATGTGGCGCGATGAAGCGGCCATTCGCGCGTTCGCCGGCGACGAACTGACTCGCGCCAGGTACTACACCGAAGACAGCGAGTTCCTGCTCGAATTCGAACCGCACGTCATGCACTACGGCGTGCAGGGCAGCGCGGGCCGTTAGGAGCTCGCGCTGTGGCCCACGAGCCCGTCATGGGGCGCGCTTCAGGGCCTCGATCAACTCATCGCCAAAATATCCGCCGGCGATGGTCCCCTGCTTCATGAACTCCACATGGAACCGCTGTTCAGAGTAATTGTCGCCGAGCTCTTTCTGCGCGCGGGCACGCAACGAGAGAATCTGATCCTTGCCGATGCGATACGTGATGGCCTGCGTGGGCCAGCGTGAATAGCGATTGATCGCGGCCTGTGCCGATTTGCAGCTGACGCGTTTCGCAGCTACCCGTAGGGCTTTGGCTTCGGTGCACGAGCCGGGCAGAAAGTCGACCGTCTCAGAGAACAGCGTGGTGGCCTCATCGAAGCCGAGCTTGCCGATGTGCAGGCCCGTATCGACGCGCACGCGCAGGTTGCGGTAGAGCAGCCCCTGCAACTGATACAAGCGCTCTTCGGGCGAGTAGAACCCGTTCGGTGCGGCGGCCTGCGGCTCGGCGATGAGGCCTTCGGAATAAAGCGCCCACCCTTCGGCAGCCATCGAGTCTTCCCACATCGATGAGGAGTCTTCCACGGCGCCCGGCGTGAGCCACCGAACCGCGGAAATCTGCTCGCGATTCTGCGACATGACTTTGTAGTGCCAGTCGTGGCCCGGGAAGCCCTCGTGAGCCGCGAGATCGGCGATGGCGTAGAGATTGTGACTCTGCTTCAACGCTGCGACGTCATCCCCGGTGGGGGTGACATAGAAGCGGCCGACGCCGGTCGACTTGAACGGTGGCGCGGGATAGTAAGCCGCGCCGTCGATGCCGGAGCGCAATGGCGGCGGTGTAATGGTCACATCGAGCTTGTAGTCATCGGGAACGGTAAACAGTCCGGTGTGGCGCGCGTAGTCGACGAGTCTTCGGCCAACCTGCACGTAGTTCTCGATCATCTCCTTGTCCGTCTTCGGAGCGTTCTCACTCAGCTTGTCGAAGACCGTCGCCACGGCGTCATGGCCGTCGGCCGCAAGCTTCCAGTTGTGCGTCTTCGCGATTTCCTTCGCCAGGGTGAGCATCTCGGTTCGCGTTTGCTCGACGATTGGCAGCGAGTCGACATAGAGCTGCGCAGCGGTGTCGGCGAGATGAAGGTTGTTTCTCAACGCCCAGTCGTACTCTTCGGCGCCGAAGACGTACCGATCCGCGCGGAAGGCGGCCTTCAGTGCCGTGACATCCTGCTTCTTCGGATTCTCGAAGAACTTGGTGGCAATGTAGTCCCGGAACCCGAGATACGAAGCGGAGGCGGCTGTGGCGGCGGCTTTGACGTCACCCAGCACCTTGTCCCGCTGATCACCGGAGACCTGTTCGGCAGCAATGCCCGGCAGGGTCTTCGCAAAATACTCTGCGTCGGCTGCGGAACTGTTCAGACCGGATTGCATGAGCATGCGCCAGTCCGGGGTATTCCCGGCGGCGATGCCAGCGTTGAGCTGGTCCTTCGCAACACTGAGGTACGCGGGAATAGCGCGCACACGCTCGATGACTTTCTGCCATTCCTCCGCGGTCCCGTACGTATTCTCGCCGGTCGCGGTCATGCCCTGGATTTGCCAGTCCACTCCCCGAAATGGCTCATCCATGTAGCTGTCGAGTGAGCGCTCCTGATAGCGGCGCGTCTGATGAAGACGTGCCAGGTAGTCGATTTGCGCAAGCGCGACGGCTTTGTCGATTCGACGGCGCGGACTCAGAGCCGCATCGTCCAGTGCGGCGATTCGCTGACGTAACCCGGAGAGCCTGACATCCTCCGCCTTCAAGGCGGCCGGCGAGTAGTCCCGCAGCGAGCCATCGATACCCGCCAGTGCCGGATCGAAGTTCGAGCCACCGAGGTAAGTGGCGACAACCGGAAAACGGCCGAGGAAATAAACGACATACTCGTGTTCGAGTGTGGCGAAGGTGGCATCGGAGGCGGCTGTCGCCGCAGGTGCGGATTGAGCGCTTGGCACAGGCGGTGCCTTCGCGCACGCGGCCAGAAGCATCAGGAGGGCGGCACCGGCACAGTGTGAAAGTTTCAACATCGGCCCTCAGGTATCCGGTGAGCGGCCGATGTTACCAGCAGTGCGGCGGGCGGTATCCCACCGCCCGCTCGCACCGTCGCATTCGGGTCACCCCTGATCGGGAATCTCGACCTCGACCAGCTTGCCCAGCAACACCAGCGACTCCTGCCAGCCCATGTAGCAGGCTGCGGCCGGGATCATTTCGGGAATGCCTTCCTGGGTGATATTCACTTCCACCCCGCAAAAAACCGGCGTGAGCGAAACGGTGGTCTGCATCTGGCCGGGAAGATTCGGGTCATCGAAGCGGGCCGTGTAGCGAACGCGCTCATTCGGTACCAGCTCCACGTATTCGCCGCCGAACGAGTGGCCGTTGCCCGTCGAGAAGTTGGTGAAGGACATCTTGTAAGCGCCACCCACCTTCGGCTCCAGCTGATGCACCCTGGCGGTGAAGCCGTTCGGCGGCAACCATTTCGCAAAAGCGTCGGCATCGAGGAACGCGCGATAAACCCGATCAGGCGTTGCGCGCAGGACACGGTGAAGTCGGATGGTACTGGTGGTCATGCTCATTTTTCCTGTAAGTCAGCCATTCTGACCCAAGGACGCGCGAGCCGGGGCGAACCCGACAACCTTCCACGGGATTTTCAGCTGCGTTTCGGGCCCGGCGTTTCTCTGGGCGCCGTGGCATGCGGCATGGGTTCGCCAGACCACTTCGTGAGGAAATCGCGGTGGGCGAGCATCGATTCATCGGCATCGCTTGCGGTGAGTTGTGAGGCACGGAAGCCCGATCGAAGCTCGATCACACGGACATCGCGCCCGGCAACGGTGAACCGGACGCGCCATTCCTTGACGGAGAGCTGCATCCCGTCATCCATGCGACGGATGCGGCGATAGGGGTGCGGCGCGGGGCCGAGCGCGAGCGTGGATCGGATGCGCTCACCGAGTGCGAGGCCAGTGCGAGTCTCTATCCAGGCGGCCTGCTCCGCCGCCCGCGCATCGAACTCCACGCTGTACCCGGGCATTGGATCGGAAGGCTGAGCGCCGGCGCCCGCCTGCTCGTTGTCATCTTCCAGCCAACCGTTGCCCGCACCCGGATGCGCATCGGTGTAAGCGACATAGGGTTTGATGTCGAGCACCGGCGTGCCGTCGAGAATATCGGCGTCGCGGATGTGCAGGATCAGCCCGTCCACACGTTCCAGGCGCACGACGGACAGGCCAATCGGGTTGGGCCGGTGCGGCGAGCGAGTCGCGAACACTCCCTTGCGCCCGGTGGTGCTTCGAGGCGGAAGCACCTTGGGGCGCCATCCCGCATTCTGATGAAACCAGAAAATTACCCAGATCAACTCCCAGCGTGCGAGATCCTCGAGCGCGTGCTCGAAGTTGCGGCCGGGAAGCAGCTCGATGCGCGCAGGCGTGCCCTCCGCGGCGCGCGGCTGCCGCGCTGCCTCCACTTTGGTTTCAAGTGAACTGCGCAGAAACCCGATGGGATCGAGTACGAGGCGCGGCGCGCCGTCAACGCCCTGCTCACTCACTGAGAATTTCGAAAGCGAGCGGTCGGGGCGGCGCACCACCGTTGCAAGTGGACGCAGGGCAGGCCGACAGTGCAATCACGAGATCCATCTCCGCCCGCAGCACCATTGAGTCACCGGCACGAGACCTGGGCGGAGCGAACGACAACTTGCCATCGGCCGCCACCTCGACATTCATGAAGAAATTGAGAGTACTCGGCAGCGGCTCGGGCTCGATGCCGACTTCCCGAAGCGCCGCGCACAGGTTGTCCTGGCAGTTTGCATGGTACCCCGTCACTTCATATTGCATGCGGTACATCTCGAGACTGCAGGGAGCGTAAAGAAGATCATGGCGCCCCACGTCGTCGGCAATGATCGTCAACATCGGGTTGCTGCGGTCGGACCACAGAACATCTCCCGCCGACACATAAATCTTCCCGCCGTAATCGAACGTTCGGCCGCTCGAGAGACGCTGCCGCCCATCCTGAGAAAACGCGACGAGATCCCCTGACTGCCCACCCGCGGGGTCGATGATCTTCAGGCGCTCACCACGTTTCAGCCGTAACCCGGCGCCGAGCGCCGCAGGAACCACTTGTCGCCCCACCATGTGCCTCTCCCTTCGCTTCTTCGTGAGAGCTTCGAAAACGCCGAACGGTTTCGCACGCCGCAGGGCCTCTGTCAACACATGGCCCGAGTAAAACAATCGTCATCAACACGGTGATTGCCCCGTCTTCATCTTCGAGTCGATTCCCAAGGGAGCCGACGCTTACCTGATGCGCCACGTGATCCACGACTGGACGGACGAGCAGACGGTTCAAATCCTGTCCAACTGCCGTAAGGCAATTCCGCCGCATGGGAAGCTTCTCCTCGTCGAGTTCGCCGTGCCGTCGGCGAACGAGGCGTCGCTGGGAAAAGATGCAGACATGATCATGCTCGCCTTCCCCGGCGGCATGGAGCGCACTGAAGAGGAATACCGGGTGCTGTTCGAGAAGTCCGGGTTCCGGCTGACGAAGGTGACGCCGACCCGGTCTGCAGTATGCGTAGTCGAGGGCAGGCCGATCTGAGCCTAGCGAATGCGGCCGATCGCCTGACCGAGAGGAGTGAAGGTCTCGAGCAGAGGCACCGGCACCCGCAACCGATTCGCGGTGTGAAGCGCGTAGCTTAGTGTCTCATCGAGCTCGAGCGGCCGCCCCGCGTCCAGATCCTGCAGCGTCGACATGCGATGCTGCGGGGTCTTCAGCCGGAACTCTTCCGCAATCTCGAGGATGATTTCCACGGCTTGCGCTTCGGACTGCCGGCAGAGTGATGCAACGGGCAACGTGGATTGATCCGTCAACTCGATGCCCAACGCTGCGGTCACGAGGCCCACTTCCCGAACCAGGCGTACAAGGATGAGCGCTGAATCAGGGTCCCCAAGATACTTCCACGTAGACGCACGTGTGGTAACCGACAGGCACATCAGCCCCACCCACGCCGTGAACTTCGACCACTCGAGGTTCTGAATGTTGTCGGCCGCGCGGGCGCGAATGCCGGAAGAGTCGATGAGCTTCGCAACTCGCGTCGCTCGCTCGCTGGGGCCGCCGCCCAACTCGCCCACCACAGTGTTCACGTTGCGGGTGAACAGCACTTCCCCGTCTCCCAGCATTTCGCCGCTGGTGTCGGCGACGGCGCCGAGCACACGCGTGGGCCCGAAGGCAGTTGCAAGCAACTCATCCTTCATCACGCCGTTCTGGATCGAGAACGACACTCCGATATCGGAGTGGCTCAGCGCACTCAGCGCATCTGCGGTGCGCAGCGCCTTCATCGCAACGATGAGCACGCCCGCGCTGCGAAGTTGCGCAGGCGGGACGACGATCGCGGCCCGTGTGGAAATCTCGCGCAGCCCGCAAATTCTCAGGCCGTCGCGCTCGATCTGGCTCGCCCGGCGCTCCCGCGCAATCAGCGCGACCGAATGGCCCGCCTCGGCAAGATGCGCCCCGAGAATAGTTCCGATGGCGCCAGCGCCCAGGATTGCGAACTCGAACTGCGACATGCCGACCAGCCGCTCTGTTGCCGTAGACGGGCCGCCAGTTTACCCGGCGGCCCGTGGCAGATCGCGACTTATCGCCTCACGCCAAAGTGCGCAGTGACGCCTCGCGCGCCCAGAACCGCTTTGCGGCCGCGGAGAAGAACGTCTTGTCGAGCGCGGTGACGCCTTCGTCTTTCTTGACGCCCGCCTTGTCCAGCAGCGGCGCCGCCGCCTCGCTCGCGCCGATCGCTTTGAGATGCCCGAACGCATCCATCACGAACTGAACGGCTGCCGCTTCATTCAGGAGCGCCGCGCACCCCTCTTCGGACAGCACCACCGCAATCGCATCGACGGTTTGTGAGGGCGTGCCGGCCAATTGCCCATCGGCCTTCAACAGCTTGCCGTTGGACAGCGTGGCGCCGCCGATCCTGGGCGCAATGCGCACCACGTGGCCGCCCGCGGCTTCGACGCCCGCGACGACGCGGTTGATTTCGCCAGCATCCGAGCCGTCCGCGTAGAGCACGCCGACCGCCCGCCCCTTGAGCGTCGCCTTCATGTTCTTCTGAATGGACAACGCATTACTGGGCGGCATGTCGATAGGCGCACGCGCGGCACGCGCCTTCTTGGGTAGCTCGATTCCCAGCCCCTTCGCCACTCGCGAAGCGAGCCCCTCATCCACGTTGCGCAGATTCGCGACCATGCGTCCGGGCGGCTGCCCGAGCGCCACCTTCGACAGCTCGAACACGAAGGAAGACGCCACGTGCGCCTGCTCGTTCTCAGTGAGCGAAAGCCAGAACATGCGCGCCTGGCTGTAGTGGTCCGCAAACAGCTCGGCGCGCACGCGCAGCTTGTTGCCCTGCTCTTCGTTTTCTTCACGGCCGGGTTGAGTGACGAAGCCCGTCATCGGGCATTCGCGCGGGCCGCCCTCTTCGCCATGGGCGGCGAGACTGTTCGGCTCGTAGTTGGCGCGGCCTTTCGGCAAGTTCATCTGCATCTGGCCGTCGCGCTGCATGTTCATCACGGGGCACTTCGGCGCGTTGATCGGCAACTGGTGGAAGTTCGCCGTGCCGAGCCGCGACTTCTGCGTATCGAGGTAGCTGAACAGCCGCCCCTGCAGCAGCGGGTCGTTCGTGAAGTCGACGCCCGGCACGATATTCGCGGGGCAGTAGGCCACCTGCTCCGTCTCGGCGAAGAAATTGTCCGGATTGCGATCGAGCACCATGCGGCCGATGAGGCGCACGGGCAGCACTTCTTCGGGGATGATCTTGGTGGGGTCGAGCACGTCGTACGGCAGTTTGTCGGCAAACCGCTGGTCGAACGCCTGGATGCCGAGCTCCCATTCCGGGAAATCGCCGCGCTGAATGGCTTCGTGAAGATCGCGGCGATGGAAATCGTTGTCCGCCGCCTGCAGCTTCAGGGCTTCGTCCCACAGCGTGGATTGAACGCCCTGCTTGGGTTTCCAGTGAAACTTCACGAACGTCACTTTGCCGCGTTCGTTCACTAGTTTGAAAGTGTGGATGCCGAAGCCTTCGATCGTGCGCAGCGAGCGCGGAATCGTGCGGTCCGACATGGCCCACATCAGCATGTGCGTCGACTCGGGCATCAGCGATGCCCAGTCCCAGAACGTGTCATGCGCGCTGCCCGCTTGCGGATAGGCACGGTCGGCTTCCATCTTCACCGCATGCACCAGATCCGGGAACTTCATGGCGTCCTGGATGAAGAAGATCGGAATGTTATTGCCGACGAGATCCCAATTGCCTTCTGCGGTGTAAAACTTCACAGCAAAGCCGCGCACGTCGCGCGGCGTGTCGACCGAGCCCGCACCGCCAGCAACCGTGGAGAAGCGCGTGAACAGCGGCGTCTTCTGCCGGGCGCGCTGGAAGAGGCTCGCCTTCGTGATGTCGGCGAGCGACTCGTAGTTCTCGAAGAAACCATGCGCCGCACTGCCCCGCGCGTGCACGATGCGCTCGGGAATGCGCTCATGGTCGAAGTGGAAAATCTTCTCGCGAAGGACGAAATCCTCGAGCAGGGCCGGCCCGCGCTCACCGGACCGCAGGCTGTTCTGGTTGTCAGAGACGCGGATGCCCTGGTTGGTGGTCAGGTGGCCGTCGCCGGTGTGCGGGCCGTCCTTCGGCACCTGCTGATGGGTCTCACCGCCCTGCCCCACGCGCGTTTCAAACTTTTCCGTTGGTTTCATCGCGTCGCCCCTTGCCGAGTGTGTTGAGTGCGCGCG
The DNA here is from genome assembly GCA_040007735.1 of Gammaproteobacteria bacterium. Lineage (GTDB taxonomy): Bacteria > Pseudomonadota > Gammaproteobacteria > Steroidobacterales > Steroidobacteraceae > JADGHX01. The sequence goes on from JBDTUL010000194.1 coordinate 9,833, forward strand.
GCAGATTGCCGGCCGAAAGTGTCAGCAATCCGTGTACCTGTCGGCGGGCCGGGTGCCAATCATTTCGTTCGGGGCCGGGGGCCCGCCAGCGTTTGGGCACAGCT
>JBDTUL010000195.1:0-9933 GCA_040007735.1 Gammaproteobacteria bacterium
GGCAGTTCATCTATATCAATCCGCGCGAACAGCTGGTCATTGCCGTGCTGAGCGCGCGGGCGAAGCCAAAGCATGCCGAAGTCATCATCGATAACGACTTTTTCAACGCAGTGGCCATGGCGCTGCGCTGACCCCCTGAGCTCGTCATGATCCGAGAGAGTCTATGAACGCAGCCCTCGGCTCCTCCGTCGCCGTACCTGGGGTCGCGCCGGGTGGTGAATTTCTCGGCCACCCGCGCGGGCTTGCCTACATTGCCTTCACGGAAGCGTGGGAACGCTTTTCGTTCTACGGCATGCAGGCACTGCTCATGCTGTACATGACTGGCTACCTGCTGAAAACCGGCACCATCGAAGGCGTGGCGGGGTTCGCAACCCTGCGCTCAGGCCTCGAATCCGTGTATGGACCGCTTTCAGTACAGGCGCTGGCCTCGAGTGTCTTCGCGCTCTATGTCGGCCTGATCTATTTCACGCCGGTGCTGGGCGGATTCGTAGGCGATCGTTACCTCGGGCGCAAGCGTTCGGTGTTGCTGGGTGCGGGGCTGATGGCCCTGGGCCATTTCATGATGGCGTTCGTCCCCACTTTCCTGCCCGCGCTGCTGGCGCTCATTGTCGGCGCGGGGTTGCTCAAGGGAAATCTCGCCTCGCAAGTGGGTGCGCTCTACGCGCGGGACGATAGTCGGCGCGACAGCGCTTACACCGTTTATGTAACGGCCATCAATGTGGGCGCGTTCGTGGCGCCGCTGGTGTGTGGCACGCTGGGCGAGCTTTACAGCTGGCACTACGGGTTCGCGTGCGCGGGCTTCGGCATGCTGATCGGCATCGTCATCTATCTTTCCGGCGCTCGCTATCTCGCCCCGGAAGTGCGGTTTGGGCAGCGGGAGAAAAAGCCCGGCCTGCTGCCCGGCGACGGCCGCGTGCTCATTGCGCTGTTCGTGCTGCTGGCGATCACGTCGCTCTTCTGGACCGCTCAGGCGCAAGTCTGGAACGTTTACCCCCTGTGGCTGCGGGATTTCGTGGATCGTGGCGTTTTCGGCATGTCGATCCCCGTCACGTGGTTCCAGTCGTTCGATGCGCTCACCGTGCTGATTCTCGCGCCAGCGATCGTGATGTTGTGGCGTAAGCAGCGGGAACGCGCTGCCGAGCCGAGCGATCTGTCGAAGATCGCGCTCGGGTGCGCGCTGTACGGTGTTGCGTTTCTGCTATTGACGGCGGGGCAGTGGTTCGCGCAGGGCAAGCCGGTGGCGTTGATCTGGACCGTGGCGTTTCACCTGGGCACCGGGCTCGGCTATCTGTATGCCGCGCCGGTGGCACTCGCCTTGATCTCGCGCACGGCGCCCCAGGCTGTGAATGCCATGATGGTAGGCGCGTACTACCTCGGTATCTTCATTGGCGGCATCGCAAGCGGTCGTCTTGCGCGCCTGTATGAGCCGCTCCAGCCCGGTGCATTCTGGGCCGTGCATGCACTCGTTGCGATCAGCGGCACCGTGCTGATTTTCGTTCTGCGTCGTCCGCTCATTCACTTCCTGAAACTCGATGCGCTGGCGCCACTTCCGGTGCCTCGGTAGCACCACTTTCCGCTGTTTTGGCACGCTGAACCGCGCGGGTGGCTGATAGGTTCACTTGCATTCGCATCAACAATGAAGGCGGGGAGAGAGATGAAACGCAAGTGGCTCAAGTCTGTAGTGATATCCGGAGTGGCGCTGTCCCAGCAGCCGCTCTTCGCAGCGGAGGAGCCCGCGCTCGATGAGGTGCTGGTCACCGCACAGAAACGTGAAGAACGCACGATCGATGTTCCCATGAGCCTCACCGTGGTGGGGGCCAAGGATATGGAAGAACGCGGCGTGCGTTCGATTCAGGATATCTCGCTGATGGTGCCCGGCGTCGCCATGCGCCAGGACGGCCCCGGCTCGCTGGAAGTGTTCATGCGCGGCGTCGGCAATCTCGCGGGTGCGGAAGCCATCGCATCCGTCTACATGGATGAGACGCCGACCACTCTGTATCTGTTTCGTCAGCTCGATTTGCGCTCGCTCGATATGGAGCGAGTGGAAGTGCTGAAAGGCCCGCAGGGCACGTTGTACGGCCAGGGCGCCGCCGCCGGCACCATTCGCTTCATCACGCACAAGCCAGTGCTCAACGAGTTCACGGGTCGGGTGGAAGGCGAGCTGTCTTCCATCGATCACGGCGACACGAACGAGAAAGTCACCGGCATCGTCAACATTCCGCTCGTCACCGACAAACTGGCCGTGCGCGTCGCGGCAAGCGGCGAGTGGGGCGGCGGCTGGATCGACCAGCCGCAGGCCGGTCTCAAGGATGCCAACAACCAGGACCTGCACAACATCCGCGCGCGCATGCTGTGGAAGCCAACGGACGCCCTGGAGATCGACGCGACGGCCGTCACCTATCGCATGACCAGCGAGCTGGGCCTGGATTACGAAGGGCCGGATCACACTACGGCCATCGGCATCGATCGCTCGCGGCGCATCCGTCCGCGCCTCGACAAATACGAGCTCTATAACCTCACCGGCTCGTACAACTTCGGCAGCGCCACGCTGACCAGTGCGACCAGCTACATCGACTACTACCGCGAATACACGCTGCCTTACATCTCACCGGCGGAGTCGCTGTTCACGCCGGTGGGCGGGAATCTTGAAGGCATCAGCACGTACAACGATTTCAACAATCAGTTCACGCAGGAAATCCGGCTCACATCGAACGGCGATGGCCGCGTGCACTACACGTTGGGCGGCTTCTACCGCGACGTGGAAGGCAACTTCGGCGGGCCCATCGACACTCTGTATAACGGCTCCGAGTCGCGGTACGACTACGTCTCCAACAACGCCAGCGAGTCCTGGTCGGTGTTCGCGGACGGCGGCATCAAGCTGGGAGATCGCTGGGACGTGGGCGCTGGCGTGCGCAGCTTCCATGACGATTCGAGCATCTTCGACGGCGCGATCACCCAGAGTGCCACGTTCAAATCGACGGACCCGCGTGTTTATGCATCGTTTGCGCTGAACGACAACGCGAAGCTGTATGCCAATGTCGCGAAGGGCTTCCGCAGCGGTGGCTTCAACGGAAACGGCCAGCCGGCCTACGACCCTGAAAAGCTCATCAACTACGAGATCGGTGCGAAGGGCGTGCTGCCCGATGCACGCCTGTCGTTCGATGCCAGCGTGTTCTACACCGATTACAAGGACATGATCCGGCGAGGCCTGCTGATCGTGGGCGGCATCTTCGAGAACATCGCGGCCAACATCGGCACCGTGCACATCAAAGGTGTCGAGGTGGGCATGGGCTGGCGCGCTACGGATCAACTGAGCCTCAGCGCCTCCGGCGCGTACTACGACACCGAGATCGTGAAGCTGAATGCGGGCAGCTCGCCGAACGAGGTGGGCGATGAGTCCGACTACGTGCCGAAAGTCTCGTACACGCTGGCGGGAGACTACTCGTTCCCGTTGAGTGGCAACGCGAACGGCTTCGTGCATGTCGACCTGAATCATCGCGACCCGGTGAAGTACACGGACCGGTTCATGTACTACCCTGGGTTCACCACCCAGGAGTCGGAGAGCTTCTCGCTGCTCGGCGCCCGCATTGGTGCGCGCTGGGGGCAGACGTCGGTTGAGTTGTTTGGGAATAACCTGACCAACCAGAACAAGTCGATGGATCCGTTTACGTTGTGGCAGCAGGCGAATCGCACCAAGCCGCGGACGATTGGGATTAAGGGGGCTTATAGCTTCTAGTTTTGGCTCGGGGCCGCAGGGCTCAGGCGTGCGGCGGGCGCTCCCAGCCGTCCGGCGTTTGAGGGCTCTTTTGTTTCAGATTGGAACGAAGAGCCCTCAAACGCCGGTCGGCTGGGAGTTGCGAATTTTGCGCATCGATAGGGGCTTCCGCCGGTCGGCAGGGAGTTGCGAACTTTGACGTATCGATAGAGGCTTCAAGTTGCCAACAAGTCGACTCGCTCTCCCGAGCTCGCTGATCTCAGTGATCTCGCTGGCTTCACTGTTCTCGCTGACCGCCGCAGCGGCCCCTCCCAGCCGCCCGGCGATTGAGGGCTCTCCATGGGACATCAACAACCCCGGTGAGCCTTACAAAGACATCTCCTTCACCACCTCCGAAGGTACGTGGCTAAGCACCGACGTAAGCCCCAACGGCAAAACCATCGTCTTCGACCTGCTGGGCGACATCTATTCAATCCCCGCAACAGGCGGCGGAGCCAAGCCAGTGCACACCGGCCCTGCCATGCAACGCACCCCAAGCTTCAGCCCCAACGGCCGCCAACTCCTCTACATCAGCGACGCATCAGGCACCGAAAACGCCTGGCTCTCAAACCCCGACGGCACCAACGCACAGCAAGTCACCCACGAATCCCAAAACCTGATAATGGCCGCCGTCTGGGGCGCCGACGGCGAAACCGTCGCGATTGAGTTCATAGACGCCCGCTACCCCCAGCGCTTCGCTTCGACCATCAAGCTATTCGACGTTCTGGGCGGCAGCCGCGTCATCGTTCCCACGCCGCCGAACAAGCGTGACGTCTCCGAGCCCTCGCTATCTCGCGACGGCCGCTACGTCTACTACACCGAACGATTGGCTCCCTCGTTCGGCATCTACATCGACGCGAGTCACATCAACTACGCAATCAAGCGTCGCGACCTCGCCACCGGAGCCGTCGACGAAATGGCCAGCGGCTGGGGCAGTGCGCTGGCACCACAAGTGTCGCCAGACGGCAAGCGCCTGGCCTTCGTCAGACGGGTGATGGACAAGACAGTATTGTTCACCTCAGACGTCGCCACAAACTCTCAGCGCGCGGTATACGACGGGCTGGATCGTGACCTGCAAGCCTCCTACGAAGCCCAGGCAAACTACTTCCCCCACTTCGGCTGGTTCCCCGACAACCGCCACGTTGCAATCTGGGGAAAAGGAAAGCTGCTCAATGTGGACATGGACACCGGCACGGCGACCGAGATTCCCTTTCGCGTCAGCGCTACGCACCGGGTGATCGACCCGCTGCGCGTTCAGCACGACATGGCGCCGCCGAAAGTCACGGTCCGCGCGATTCGCAACCTGGCACCTTCAGCCGATGACAAGACAGTGATCTTCAGCGGCGTCGGGCATCTGTGGCGCAAGGCGCTGCCGGCCGGCGCTCCGGTGCGGCTCTTCAAAGGCACTGATTTCAACTTCGACCCGGCCCTCTCGGCCGACGGGAAAATGCTCGCTCATGTCGACTGGGATGACGAGCGAGGCAGCGCACTGAAGATATCGTCGGCAGATGGAAGCGGCGCGAAGACAGTCATCGCAAGCCCCGGGGTCATTCGTCAGCCGCATCTGTCGGCTGACGGCAAACGCGTCACGTACCTCATAGCGGAAGTCGACACCAGCATCGGCGGCGGCGGACGCGCCAAACCCGGCCTGTATTGGATAGACGCAAAGGGCGGCGAGCCCCATTTCCTGGGTACCGCCAGTGATGCCCCTCAGTTCTCGCCTGACGGCCAGCGCATCTACTACAGCGAAACAGATTATTCCGGCGACAGCCCGGTTGAAGTCCTGCGCAGCGTAACGCTGGATGGACTTGGCAAGCAGGTGCACGCCCGCACGCCGACCGCCGACACGTCTGAAATGCGCATCAGCCCGGATCTGCGTTGGATCGCATTCCGGGATCTCCAGCAATACTACGTTGTGCCGTATCGAGAGACCGGCAATCCGCTCGTGGTCTCGTCCACATCGACGGAAGGCAGAGCGCGCAAGCTGACGGAGCAGGGCGGCTACGCGCTCACCTGGTCGCCGGATTCAGCAACGGTGCACTGGGCGCTGGGGCCGCAGCTGTTTCGCGCGCGCGTGAGTGACTCGGAAGCACCGTTGCCATCCGCGTACGCATCAGTGGGTCTCGAGGTGCCGACAGACGTGCCGTCGGGCACCGTGGCATTCACCAATGCGCGCGTGATCACGATGCAGGGAGACCCGAACAGCAACAACACGCTCGAGCGCGGTACGGTAGTGGTAAGCGGAAATCGCATCGTAGGCGTGGGTCCAAGCGATCAGGTTGCGATTCCGTCAGGTGCGAAAGTCATCGACCTCACGGGCAAGACGGTGATGCCGGGGCTGATCGATGCGCACGGCCACATCGATTGCTGCTGGAGCGCGGGCGCCGTACCTCAGAAACAGCCGACGCGTTACGCTGCCATGGCGTTTGGCGTCACAACCAATTTCGACCCGTACCCGAACGAACTCACCAGCTACGAAAGCACCGAGACCACGCTTGCCGGAATCACTGTGGGCCCGCGATGGATCGGCACAGGCAGCGCCGTGTGGGGGCGCACGGAACAAAGTTCGCATAGCTACGTGCCGCTGACCACTTACAAGGACGCGCAAAACTTCATTGCCCGCAAGACCGCCGTGGGCGGCATCATCATCAAGAGCTACCGATATCCCAGCCGAAAACAGCGGCAGATGCTCGTGAAGGCGGCTCGCGAGGCCGGCATCATGACGGACATCGAGGGTGAGAGTCAGTTCTACAACAACATCACGGCGCTGCTCGATGGTCACATGAACCTCGAGCACAACCTGCCGATGGCGAATTACTACGACGACCTGGTGCAGCTGATGGGGCGGGCGAAGTCCCACAACACGCCGACGCTCGTGGTGAATTTCGGTGAGCTGATGGGCGAGAACTACATGTACCAGACCACGGAAGCCTGGAAGGACCCGAAGGTCAAGATGTACATCCAGGAGGCGCTCACGGGATACAGCCCGCTGCGCACGCCTTACGGCGCGCCGCCTTACTCGCGCGCGATGACGGGCATTCAGGCCGCCGATGAAATCTATGAGATCGGGTTTCGCGCGGTATCTCGCTCCACGAAGAAGCTCGATGACGCGGGCGCGGTCATCAATGTGGGCTCGCACGGTGAAGTGCCGGGCCTTGCCATGCATTGGGAGATGGCGATGCTGGGCGAGGGCGGCATGAGCAACCTGCGCGTCCTGCGCGCGGCCACTATCAACACCGCCAATACGCTGGGCATCGATGCGCAGCTCGGGTCGCTCGAGGTGGGCAAGCTCGCCGACCTCATCGTGCTGGACAAGAACCCGCTCGAGGACATCCATAACACCAACAGCGTGCGCTACACGATGGTGAACGGCCGCCTGTACGACTCCCTGACACTGAACGAGATCGGCAACTACGACAAACCTCGCACGAAGTTCTACTGGGAGCTCCAGGAAACCCACGGCGTAGACTGGAACGAAGCCTGGGGAGGGCGCTAACCATGCTACGTCGTACGTGTGTTGGCCTCGTTGCCAGCCTGCTCTGCATAGCTGCTGGCGGACAGCCCGCTCCTCTGCGCGTGGCCGGTACGCAGCCCACTCTCAGCCGCCCGGCGCCTGATGGCGCTTTGGCAGCGGCAGCAGCAGCCGGTACGCAGCCCACTCTCAGCCGCCCGGCGCCTGATGGCGCTTTGGCAGCGGCAGCAGCAGCCGGCACGCAGCCCACTCTCAGCCGCCCGGCGCCTGAGGGCTCTTTGGCAGCGGCGGAAGCAGCCGGCACGCAGTCCCCTCCCAGCCGCCCGGCGATTGAGGGCTCCGGTTCCTGGAACGTCGAAAACACAGGCCAACCCTACAAAGACGCCGAATTCACCGTAACCGAAGGCACCTGGATGAGCCTCGATGTCAGCCCCGACGGCAAATCCATCGCCTTCGACCTGCTAGGTGACATCTACTCCATCCCGGCAACAGGCGGTGAAGCAACCCCAGTGCACATCGGCGCCGCCATGCAACGCGACCCCCGCTTCAGCCCCGACGGCAAGAAACTCCTCTACATCAGCGACGCAAGCGGCGGTGACAACGCCTGGACCTCCAACATCGACGGCTCCAATCCAAAGCAAATCACCTCTGAAACCGTCAACTCAATCACCGGCCCCACCTGGAGCCCGAAAGGCGACTACATCGCCGCAGCCCGCCTGTTCGCAAGCGACGACAAGCTGCACGCAGCCGAACTACGGCTGTTCGAGCTCACCGGCGGCTCCGGCCGCCAGTTAGTCCCCATGCCCGCGAACGGCGAAAACGTCCATGAGCCGCAATTCTCCCGCGACGGTCGCTATCTCTATTACACCGAGAAGGTGACGCCACCATCCCAGTCCGTCGTCTACATCGACGCAAACCACATCCACTACGCCATTATGCGGCGCGATCTCCGCACAGGCGAAACCGAAGAGCTGATCAAGGGGTTCGGCAGCGCCACCACTCCTGAGCTCTCACCAGATGGCAAACGCCTGGCCTTCATCCGGAGAGTGAAAGAAAAGACCGTCCTGTTCCTCTACGACCTGGCAACCGGCGAACAGCGACCCATCTTCGACGGCCTGGACCGTGACGCCCAGGCGGACTTCACCTGGCAAGGCATCTACTACCCGCAATACGACTGGTTCAACGACAGCCGCCACGTCGCGATCTGGGGCAAGGGCAAGCTTTGGAACGTAGACATGGAGACGGCCGCGGTAACGGAGATTCCGTTCCGCGTGCACGCCAGCCACCGCATGACCACGCCCCCTCGATTCACGCACGATCTCGCGCCAAAGACATTTACGGCGCGGGCGATTCGGCAGCTGGGTTATGCACCCGATGGCAACACAGTCGTCTTCAACGCGCTCGGCAGGCTGTGGCGCAAGTCCCTGCCGGATGCGAAGCCGGCCCGGCTGACGAAGTCAACCTCGCTGGAGTTTGAACCGGCCTTCGCACCCGACGGAAAGCAGATCGCTTACGTCGAGTGGAGCGACGAAGCGGGCGGCGTGTTGAAGCTGGCCACCGCCAGTGGCAGCCCCGTGCGAACGCTGGTGTCGAGCGGCGGCGTGCTCCGCTCGCCAGCGTTTTCTCCGGACGGCACCAAACTCCTCTACAAGATCGACCCCGGCGATCGCTGTCTCGGCGGCCATGAAGCGCGCGTCGGAATCTATTGGATGGACGTGAAGGGTGGCGAGAGCCACTACGTCACCGTGCCCGGCATTGCGCCGATGTTCTCGCCCGACGGCAAGCGCATCTATTACTCGCTGGAAGACTACGTCGACCACGAGACCATCACGTCTCTGGAAAGCGTGAATCTGAGCGGTCTCGACAAGCGTGTGCATGCGACTACACGTGACGCCGACACTTCGGAACTCCGTCTGAGCCCTGATTTGCGCTGGCTGGCATTCCGCGACCGGCAGCAATACTACGTGGCGCGCTATCGCGAAGCCGGTGCGCCGTTCTTGCTGGACACCTCGGGCGACGCGGTGCGCGTCGAGAAAGTCAGTGAGCTGGGGGGCTACGGCTTCACGTGGTCCGCAGACTCGAAGCAGATGCGTTGGGCGCTGGGTGAGACGCTGTACACCGCTTCCGTCACGGATCGTTTCCAGGCCGGTGTCACGCCAAAGCTCACCACGGCGCGCGTTGGGCTCGAAGTGCCCGCTGACGCTCCGTCCGGTGACGTCGCCTTCACCCACGGCCGCATCATTACGATGGCGGGCGATCAGGTCATCGAGAACGGCACGGTAGTGATCCAGGGCAACCGAATCGCCGCCATCGGCGCGGCCGAAACGGTCGCGATTCCGGCGGGCGCCAAGGTTATCGATGTGGCAGGCAAAACCGTGATGCCGGGCCTGGTGGACATGCACGGTCACATCAACAACTGCTACTACACGTCGTCTGGTTTGATGCCACAGAAACAGCAGTCTCGCTACGCCGATCTGGCGTACGGCGTCACGTTCAACTACGACCCGTACACCTCCGAGCTGCCCAGCTACTCCCAGAGTGAGATGACGCTATCCGGAGATATGGTGGGCCCGCGCGCCGTCGAGTCTGGCTTCATCGCGTTCGGCCGCAATGGGAAGGGCGACAACGCGTTCATTCCGATCCACAGCTACGACGACGCGATGGTGCTCATGGAGGTTGTCGAGCACGTCGACCTCGATCGACTGCC
>JBDTUL010000196.1:0-9915 GCA_040007735.1 Gammaproteobacteria bacterium
GACGCAGCGCCTGGATTCAATTTCTCTTCTGCCATTTGGAAACTCCTGATACGCCAGAGGCACATTGAGCCGCTGATCCAGTCCGAACTGCAAGCAGGTCACCGTCTCAGCCCGTGTGGTCTGCGTGTAAGTGCGTATCAAGAGGCCAGAAGAGGGGGTCCCCGCAAATTCTTTCGGCGTCGAGGCGCCGGGGCAAAGACTACTCCGGGGTGGGACACTGCTCGACCCGCGCCTGCAGCTCACTCAGCGACGTGACGGAAATCGTCCGTCACGCGCGCGCGCACGCCCTATTTGTGAGCCCGCTATCATTCTTACACGCGCCGGAGTTGGGAGAGCGACCACTCCACTTGCTCGGCTAGAAACTTCGCGAACGGCCTGATGTCGGTATCGATACTCGCGCTGTCGAGTGCGCGCAGATATCTCGCACGGTGTTCCACGCGAATGACCGTCCACGGATACCCGCCGGAGGCGAGCATAGCGTTCATCAGGAATCGCGCCATGCGGCCGTTGCCATCCATGTATGGGTGTATGTAGCCGAAGAGCCAGTGCCCCAGCACGGCGCGTACCGACGGCTCCTTCTCCGATTCGAGAAGATCGAAAAGTGCCGGCACGGCATCGCGCACCGCTTGCCATCGCGGCGGTACATATCGCGATGTCCGCAGAAACACGCAGTCATTTCGATAGCCGGCAAGAGCGGGCGCTTCGATCAATCCACCAGCGACCGAGGGCTGAAACAACTCCAGGTACCAATCCTTATGAGCCGAACGGACAAGCGTGCCCGGATTTGCTCCAGCGATGATCTTCCCGACTGAAGCTTTCACTTGCTGAAAAGCCTGCCAGTAACCCCGTGCAGCCAGCGCGTCGCGGTTCTGACGATCGGACTGGTTCGATTCGGGGTTCCATCCCCCAGATCGAACACGCTCGATGAGATCAGGCGTTACGCGGTAGCCCTCTATGGACAACGAGTGGTACGCATCGCTCTTGTAGATGTCATCGACGAAATGGAGATACGCTCGGGGATCGGCAGGTAGTCCTGGAGCGCGCGGAAAGACTTTGACGACCGCGTCCCGCGTCGCTTCCCACATGCCCTGAATGCGACCAACGATCGGCGCTACTGCCGGAGCGAGGTTCGCGAACACGTGACTTGCCACGAAAGGGTCTGTTTCGCGAATGCTGTATCCTGCTGCGGTCATCGACTTACCGATCTCATTGGCGATCTCAGGACGACCCGCACGTCGAAAGGCACCAGCGAGCCGACCCGCAACAACTGAATTGCCGCCGGCGAGCAGGCGACGCAGCAGCCCCGATGACTCTCTCACACTCGCCAGAGCTACCTGAGATTCGATCGGTTGTTCGGCGAAGAATGATTCCGGAACTTTGATGAGCGCTGCTTCGACCGCATAGACGCGCAACCCATCGCTGATGACTATGTCGCCAGCGGTGGGTGGTTGCGTCTCTTTAAGGTCATACAGGGAGGTTCCGAACAACAGCTCGATTGTGTTGTTGGATCCGCTCGGGCTGTAAACAATGATCTGCCGCGGTATCACCGTCCGCTCCGCATAGAGAAACAGAGACTGTTCGGGGGAGAGATGCCAGGCTCCGGGGAACCGCGCCTCGCAATAGAGCGCGCAGAATTGCCAGAAGGAGGCGTACCAAGGCGTGCTTTCGCCATCACCTGCAACGGGGCTTGAAGAGATGAGCCAGCCCCGCAAAACCTGTCTGAGGAATCCTGTTCTCAGGAGACGTTCGCGGGCAACGCGTGACAGTTCATCGGAGCGAAAGACACGACGGCCATTGGCCTGGAGCTTCTGGAGCTCGGCCAGTGAATCAGCTAGCTTCTCGCTAGGCGTTGCCATGGGATCGTTACAAGTATTTGGCGCCGTACATTTACAAGTTTTTAATGTTACACCAATACAAGTAATTAATGTCGCGCCATTTCTAGTATTTCGCGCTTCTCTAATACGCTGTTTGTAAATGATTTATGGCGAATTGAGTGCTTAGACCCGCGCCCTGCGTAGAGGGGCAACGTTACAACGACAGCGCCCGCCCATACCCCCGCGCGCGCCCGCTCAACCCGAGGAGGCGCACGCCGGCCTGCAGGGCGTGTGGAACGCTCGATATCACTGGAACCTTACAGCGCTGCTCGATTGGCTCGATCAAATCGAGCGTACGCAGGCCACCGCAGGAGATCAGCAGGCCATCTGCGCCGGGCGCTGACTCAACCACCTCGACACTGAATTTCAGCAGGCGATCTCTCGTCACGTTGTTGATGTCGCCAACGTTCTCTATGCCCAGTCCTTGAATCGTCAGCACCTCAAACCCTTCCTCTTGCAGAAATGTTTGCAAGCGCCGATTTACCTCGTCGCCATAAGCCGTAGCAACCGCCAGTCGCTTGCAGCCTACGCTCCGCAGCCCCTCGGTCACTGCAGTGCTCATCGTCACAACCGGCAGACTGCTTGCCGTAGCCACACGACGCGTCAGTTCGCGATTGAACGCCGCACCCTTGTAGAAGCTGAGTGACGTGCCCATCAGCACGATGGCCTGTGCCCCCTGCTCGCCCAGTGCTTTGGCAACCGGTTCAATTCGTTCCAGGACTTGGTCGTAGCCCTGCGGTGTCATGGTCTTGAGCCCGACGCTGGCTGCTTCGAAGCGGACACCGGTCGGATACAGGACGGTCGCCTCCGGCGGAACGAACAAATCAACTGGCGCCACGAGGCCAAGCACCGGCGCACGTGCCGGGTCACCTGCAATGATTTCTTGGGAGGTCACCTGACCGCACCCTGCGGAACCGCCCCCGTACCGGAAGGCAGCTTTGGAATACCAAACCGCCCTTCGAGCTTGTGCAGTTTTTCCAGGTCGATCGCCCCCACGATGTTCACAATGGTGAACTGGCGCGGCTCGGTGGCGATGATGGTCAGCCCGCGCGGCTCCTGCTTCACTTGATAGATAAAGATGTCCACGGCAGTTTGCTGTTGGCCGCTGTGCACCTCAACGATCTTCTGCCAGGCAGGCGTAGCCAGTTGGCGGCGTACGCCATCGATATCCGCCGTGGGATAGGTGAAGGATTTATCGAATGTATAGCTCTTCACGTATATGCCCTGCAGGCCACCGATCAGTTCTTTGACGGTGCGCTGATCCGGATCGCTGGTATCGAGGAAGCGCGCGGCCACGGCCAGCAAGGAAGCATCGAGCGTGATAGCGACGGAGTCCGTGGCCTTCTGACTGAACGCGCTGAACTCAGGCAAAAGGAGCATGCCGGCGGGGAGCGATGTGGCATTGGAGGTCGGGCGGGCGGCAGTTGGCGCGGCTGCTGGGGGCGCGGTCACCGCGGGCGCAGCAGCCGGCGCGGGTGCAGCCGCCGGCGCGGGTGCAGCGGCCAGCACGGCCGTCAGCAGCACGGCCCACATCCACGGGTCGGCGAAAATCCACGTTACCGACTTCATCTCTATCACTTGTCTACGCACCCGTTTCATCGCTCGCGGGCGCCGGAGTGGGGCTGTTGACGATGCGGTAAGCCAGATCGAGCTTGTTGCTAGTCACACGCAAAGCCTCCATCACCTGGTTGCGTGCCTCGATTCCGGCCTGCTCCCGCTTCGCTTCTCGCGCATGCCATTCATACGTAGCGGCAACCGCCACTACCAGTGAGGCCGCGAGCGCCGCCGGCAACCAGATGAAACGCGATGCCGGCTTGCGCACGACCGGCATCGCCGGCCGCATTCTGTCAGAGCCTGCCTCGGCGGCAACTCGCGCCAGCATGCGCGCCGTGAAATCCTCGCCTGGATCAACCGGGCGCAGGGCGTTTCTCAGCTTTTCCTCGAGAGGCTCGCTCATGTTCCTAACCGCTGACGGGCGCGATGCCGGCCAATTGCTGGCGCAACGTGGAGAGTGACCGCTTCAGGTGGCTCTTCACGGTATTGACCGGAATCTCCAGTGTTCGTGCAATCTCCACCGGATCGAGATCCTCTTGATAACGCAGCAGCACCACCGCACGCGCCATCGGAGCCAGCTGCTGGATCAGCGCGTGCAAATGTTTTCGCAGCAACGGGTCGTCGTCCTGCGTTGGAGCAAAGAGATCCGCCGCGTCTTCGAGCGGCGTGATCTCGATGTGACGGTCCTGCCGCAACCGATCGACGGCCCGGTTCGCGGTGACTCTGCGCAGCCAGAACGCGAGATGCTCGTGCGATTCGATCGAGCCCAGGCTGCGATACATCTGCAGGAACACCTCCTGCGACAAGTCCTCGGCCAGAGCGCGGTCCATCAGCATGCGCAACGCGATGCTGTAGACGAGCGGCTGATGTAGCCGCACGAGCGCCGCGAAACCCGCGGTATCGCCAGCGCGCGCGTGAGCAAAAGCAGTGTCCGGCACGCATGGCTCGATGGGTTGCAATGAGAGGCTGCCCGCACCGGTATTCTCGGCCGCGACGACTCTACATGGATAACGAAGGCAGGCCAAAGTGGCCCTGCAGTTTTGCGAGCTTCGCCGCATCGATCGGCCCAACGATATTCACGATGGTGAAGCGCCGCGCGCCCTGGGCAACGACGGCAATGCCGTTGATCTGGTCGTCGTTGCCCGTGGACACATATACGTCCACGTTTTCAGCTTCCGGCATCTGCTGCTGCTTGATACGCGCGAGGGCGTTCCAACCCGGCGCGGATAACTGCTCGCGCACCTGGTCAACGTCGGCCGCCGAATACATGTTATCGGCGGCGAACTCGTAGCTGCGCACGGACACGGACTTCAGGCTGCGCAGCAGGTCCTGCACCTCCGCGGTGTCCGCGTCCTGCGTACCCAGCACGAGTGCGGCGAGGGCCAGGGGTGCGCGCCCCATGCTTAGATTCACCGAATTGGACGCCACGCGCTCGAGGTTGGGGAACGCCGGCAGCCTCAACTGCGGGTCGGCCGCAAGGGCAGCGACCGGAAGGGCCAGGCACAGGGCAGCGGTCAGGGCAATGACACGGGATCGCAGGGGCATGAGGTTCTCCAGGGCGCGGCGAGCGCTAAATGCGCGGTCTCTGCCTGGATATACGAACGGCGGGTGGCTGGAGGGTGCAACCCAAGGTGAAACCCCAGGGTGCGCGAACCTTGGCGGTACGGGACCCGATGAGCGCGGGCCGCCGATTGCCGTGAATGAGCCGCCCCAGTTCCAGGGAGCTTTGAGATGACGGCTTCAAAACCAGCCAAGCGTTTTTCCGATGCTGACCGATAGGGTGCCGACCGTCACCACGCCACCGCACACCCACAGCACCGTTTTGTGAAAACCTCGCAGCTCCGCGAAAGCGGTGCTCAGCTGGTCGATCTTCTGCCCGAGGTTCTTGTCGACGGCGTCGATCCTGTGACTGAGATTCCGGTCCACGGTGTCGATCTTCGAGCGCAGATCTTTACTGGTGGTGTCGATCCTGTCGTCCAGACTTTTGAAGCCAAGATCCATCTTGTCCCGCAGCGCTGCCTGGTTTGCGCTCAGACCGGCGTCAACCTGCTCGATCTTGTCTCGCAAGATCATATGAACGGTGTGTATTTTCTCACTCAGCGTCGACTGGTGCTGATGAACCCTCTCACTCAGCGCGGCCTGGTTTGCGGCCAGCGCGGCATGGTCCCGATCCATTTTCTCTCGTAACGATGCAATGCTGCGTTCGATCGTTTCGTTCCCTGTCACAAAGGCCTCGCAGTTCTCATGCATCAATGCATTGATGGGTGTGAGCGTTCGTTTGGAACGCGATCCACTGGGTAACGAGGCAACGTTAGCGCGTCGATCGCGATTCGTCTACATGCATGAAAGTACGAGAATTAATGCTCGCGTGCGAGTTCTTGCAGGGCCCGCTTCCTGTGTGCAATCGCAGGCGTGCAAACGCTAGGCGAGCTCAGTTCATGATGGACTAGCGGCGCTGGAACAAATTCGGAGCCTTCAAAGCGCCGCGGGCAACCGTTCGGCAAGGAAGGTGACTCATGTCGACCTGGGCGCAAGCCCGGTGCCTCATCTTTCCGGCGCTTCACTGGCCAAGGCGAATGACGTCGAAGCCGCGCGCGACGCCGGACCGCTCGCGGACTTCCAGGCGGCGGACGTCATCGTGATCGGCGCGTCGAGATGTACAACTTCGCCATTCCGTCGCAGCTCAAGGCGTGGATAGATCGTATGGTCGTCGCGGGTCAGACGTTCCGCTACACGGAGAAGGGCCCCGAAGGTCTGGCCGTCGGCAAGCGCGCGATCGTCGCGGTGTCTCGCGGTGGGGTTTCTCCGCAGGGGTCACCCGCGGATCACGTCGAGTCTTATCTGAGGTTCGTGCTGGGTTTCGTCGGCATTACCGATGTCACCTTCGTGCGCGCTGAAGGGCTTGCGATGTCGGCGGATCATCGCCAGAAAGGGTTGTCAGCCGCGCTGGCGGCGATTCCCGCCCCGGACACGTTGGCGGCCTGAACACCGAACCACCGAATCACCGCAGGAGATTCTGATGAATGCCACAGCGGAAGCCGTAGCGCGCACGCGCGAAGTATCGCGAGTGATACAGGGCATGGCCACATCGGACGGTGCCGGCGTAAAGCTGACGCGGGTGATCGGTCAGCCGCGCCTTCCCGACCTCGATCCCTTCCTGATGCTCGACGAGTTCGGCACCGACAATCCAGGCGACTACATCGGGGGATTCCCGGCGCACCCCCATCGCGTTGCGAGGAGACCGTTGCGCGAGCCCGTAGCGAAGTATGGGCCGTTCGTAATGAATACCCAGCAGGAGATCGTCAACGCCATTGAAGAGTTTCAGAACTGCACCTTTTGAGGGCTGGCGGGGGCCGGGCGCCCGGCCTCCGAGACACGCGATTTCATTTGGGCGACGGCGAAGATTGCTGCGGAAACCGAGTGAGGCCCGTCCGGGCCCGCAGGACCCACCGTTGGGGCGCTAGAATCCGGGTGGCGCCACTGAGACGTCCCGGGCGCGTTCTGAAATGTTCTCAAGCTCCACGGGAAGACGCGAACGACATGGAAAGCGCCGAACGGGCTGACCTGATCTACGAATTCGCCGAGTTCCGGCTCGACACCCGGCGGCATCTGCTGTTGGGCGCGCGCGACGGGCAGACCGTGCCCCTGACCACGAAGGCGTACGAGTTGCTGGTGCACCTGGTGCGGCATCGGGACCAGGTGGTCGAAAAGTCCGCGCTGATGCAGGCGGTGTGGCCGAGCGTCGTGGTCGAAGAGAACAATCTCAATCAGGTGATCACCGCGCTGCGCCGTGTGTTCGGCGAGAGGCGCGGCGAGCATCGGTTCATCGTCACCGTGCCGGGTCGGGGCTATCGGTTCGTGGCGGACGTGCATGTGCAGACGCCAACGGGTGTGCCCACGGCATCCGCGCCGGCGCATGCCGGGTCGAGCGGCAAGCTGACATCGATCGCTGTGCTGCCCTTCGCGAACCTGACCGGTGAGCCGGACAAGGAGTACTTCGGCGACGGCATGGCCGAAGAGCTCATCCATATGCTGACGAGGGTGCCAGGGCTGCGCGTTCCGGCGCGCACCTCTTCGTTTGCGTACAAGGGAAAGACCGTGCACATCCGTGATATCGCGCGGGACCTGAATGTGCAGGCTGTCATCGAAGGCAGTGTGCGCAGCGCCGGCGAGCGCATACGCGTCACCGCCCAGCTCATCGACGCGCAGTCCGGCTATCACGTGTGGTCGCAGAGCTTCGACCGCAAGTTCGCAGACATCTTCGCGTTGCAGGACGAGCTCGCAAGCGCCATTGTCGGTGCCATCGATGGGGGTCCGCGCGATGGCGAACCACGCGCCATCGCTTCGTCGCCGCCAACGCGCGATTTGCAGGCATATCAGCTGTTTCTGCAGGCGACGGCGCTCCTCGGCCGGCTGACCCATGAGAACTACCTGCGTGCCGTCGAGCTGTTAAAACAGGCGATCGCGCGCGACCCCAGGTTCTCGCGCGCGATCTGCGCGGAAGCATCTGCCCACGCCGGCCTCGCGGCCGAGTTCGGTACGGGCTCGCTCGATGAAGCCCTGACCAAGTGCGAAGAGCGCGCGACTCAAGCGCTGGTGCTCGACCCAAGCCTTTCCGATGCGCACGTGCTGCTCGGTCTGGTCGCTGCTCAAAGACTCCAGTGGCTTGCATCAGTCGCGCATTTTCGGCGCGCGCGCTCTCTGCCGGGGAACGCGGCCTTGCAGATCTCACGCTCGTTCTCGGCCTGGGTACCACTTGGCTATCTCGAGCGCGCGCTCGAGGATGCGATGAAATCGCTCGAACTCTCGCCCGCCGAACCCCAGGCGGCCCTCGTAGCGTCGATGCTATGCGCGTTCAGAGGTGACGATGCCGAGGCGCTGCGGCTCGCGGATCTGGCGGAGGTGCTGGGCTGGGCGAAGGTGCAGGTTCCCCTGCCGATGATCCGCTCGCAGATTGCCGGGCGCGCCGGCCGGTTCTCAGAGGCCGGCGAGCTCATGAAACAGGGATTTCCCGAACCCGCGCGGCGTGGAGGAATGGATCAGCTCGTCGACGCGGTATACGCAGGGCTCGGCGATCCTACGCTCAGGCCTCGCGCGCTCGGCGCCATCCGTGGATTTTTCGAGGCGCGGAGCGCCAAGGTGGTGGCCACCACGTCGCTGCCAATGCTTCTAATGCAATGGGTGACGTCGCTGGGGGACCTCGACCTCGCCTATCGCATCGGCGACGCGGCGCTGGACCATTTCGCGCGCGGCCCGGCGGTTCCCGTCGCGAGCTTCGTCCCGCAACTCTGGCTCCCCGAGATGCGCCCGTTCCGCGGCGACGCGCGGTTCCACGCATTCGCAGGCGGGCGGCTCAGGATGCTCGAGTTCTGGGAAGAGCACGGGGCACCGGACGGCTATGAGCTGCGCTCGGGTCGCCTGCACGGCTAGAGGTCTGGTTTCAGAAGGTTTCAGAACCCTCCAAAGACATCTCACTTCCCCGCGTCTGAGGATGGCCACGCACGGAGGAACCCGTGTGCTATCGCTCAGGGGAAGTGCCATGTCGTCCAGAAGCCTCGCGTCCGACTTCGCTCCCCCTCCACGCCGGACATTCTCAGTGTGGGAGCGATACGCGTGGAGCGTGCCGCTTTATGGCCTTGGCGTTCCGCTCGTGAAAGTGCTCGATGCGGCGGGCGTGTGGCCGCGAGTCATCGCCTCGGCAGCAAAGCGCACGGTTGGAAGCTTCGATGCGTACGAACCGACGGCTGCGGACGTGTTCGTCTGCGCCGGGTTCAAAGCCGGCACGACGTGGATGCTCCAGATCGCGACGCAGATTGCGTTTCGCGGAGCCGCGGAGTTCGCCAACATTCACAATGTGGTGCCCTGGCCGGACGGACCACCGATGTTCCAGTGGCAAATGATTCCGCTCGCGAATCCATCGCCGCGGGAGCGCGCGCCCACCGGATTGCGCGTCATCAAGACGCACGGCGTGCAGCGGAACGTGCCCTATTCTCCTGCCGCGCGCTACATAGCCGTCGTCCGCGATCCGAAGGACGTGATCGTGTCCGGTTACCACTTCCTGCGCTCGCTGCTGTACGGCCCGTTGATGCCGAGCGTGAATCACTGGATAGATCTCAATCTCGCCGGGCAGGTGCCTCACGGCGAGTGGGCAGATCACCTCGCGGGCTACTGGAGCGTTCGCGATCGCGGCAATGTTCTATTTCTCACATATGAAGAGACCAAGCGCGGCACGGACGCGACGGTGTCGAAAGTGGCGCAGTTCATGGGCGTGGATTTGTCAGAGAGGGAACTCGCGACCGTGGTGCAAGCGGCGAGCTTCGAATGCATGAAGCGCGATCAGAGCAAATTCGACCCCGGGCAGGTCGTGCCGTGGAGCGCCCGGGATTTCATGCTGAGGAAAGGCCGCGCCGGTTCGTCGAGCGAGCTGCTGACGCAGGAGATGCAGGACCGCATCGATGACCACTGCCGCGCCGACCTGCGCCGGCGC
>JBDTUL010000197.1:0-9893 GCA_040007735.1 Gammaproteobacteria bacterium
AAAACCCGGGCTGCGCAGGAACGCGCGCTCGAGATCCTCAAATTCAAACTCGACGTGCTCTGGCAAATGAACGATGCCATGGCGCTTCGCTACGGGACGGCATCATGAACCCAGCCATCGTGGCCACTGCGAAGCCCCGCATCGCAAAGGGATTCAGGTTGCAGTGGGAAGCTGCACAGAACGCGTACGTGCTGCTTTATCCGGAAGGCGTGGTCAAACTGAATGGCAGCGCGGCCGAGATTCTCAAGCGATGTAACGGCGAGCGCACCGTTCTCGAGATTGTGCACGACATCGAAGTGGCTTTCGGCGCGGCGGGTGTGTCCGCCGATGTCATGACGTTCGTGTCCACTGCCGTCGCGAATAAATGGGTGGTCGTGCGGTAATGGACGTGCAGGTGGCACCGAGTGCGATGGCGCCTGTGGCGGCGGCGAAGATCGGGCCGCCCATGTGGCTGTTGTGCGAGCTCACGTACAAATGCCCGCTCCATTGCGTGTTCTGCTACAACCCGATGGATTTCGCGCGCACCACCGATGAGCTTTCCACCGACGACTGGATACGAGTGTTGCGTGAAGGCCGTGCGCTCGGCGCGGTGCAGCTCGGTCTTTCGGGCGGCGAGCCGCTGAATCGCGACGATCTCGAAATCATCGTGGCCGAGGCGCACACGCTCGGGTTCTACACGAACCTAATCACTTCCGGTGTCGGTCTCAATGAGAAGCGCATCAAGGCGCTGAAGGATGCGGGGCTCGACCACATCCAGCTCTCGTTCCAGGACAGCACGCGCGAGATGAACGACTTCCTGAGCAGCACTCGCACGTTCGAGCTGAAGTCGAAAGTGGCCGCGCTGATCAAACAGTACGACTACCCGATGGTGCTGAACGTGGTGCTGCATCGGATGAACATCGACCATGTCGAGCAGATACTCGAGATGGCCGAGCAGATGAATGCGGATTACGTGGAGCTGGCCAACACTCAGTACTACGGCTGGGCCTGGCACAACCGCGACCGGCTGTTGCCGAGTCGTGCCCAGGTGCAGCGCGCGGAGCAGGTCACGCAGCAGTTTCGTCAGCGCGTAGGTGAACGCATGCGCGTGTACTTCGTGGTGCCGGATTATTTCGAGACCCGCCCGAAACCTTGCATGAATGGTTTGGGCTCGATCTTCCTGACGATTACGCCGGATGGCACCGCGCTTCCGTGCCACGCGGCCCGCATGCTCCCCGGCATCGAGTTCCCGAATGTGCGAAACGCTTCGGTCGAGTGGATCTGGCGCGGCTCGCCCGGCTTCAATCACTTCCGCGGCGATTCGTGGATGAAGGAGCCGTGCCGCAGCTGCCCGGAGAAAGCAAAGGACTTTGGCGGCTGCCGCTGCCAGGCGTATCTCATGACCGGCGATGCCGCCAACGCGGACCCGGTGTGCGACCTTTCGCCTCATCACCACCTCGTAGCCGAAGCTGTGGCCCGCGCCGATCGGCCCGATGTCGCCGTCCCCTCGACCAAAGCCCCACCTGCGGAAGCTTTGCCGGCGAATGAGAAGGTTCTCGTCTTTCGCGACGCGCGTAATTCACGCACCATTACCGGATGCAGTGGCTGACCCTTCTCTTTATCGCCGCGGTGGTTACGGAAACGATCACCCGGTTGTGGCTCTCGTCCCGCCAGATCGCCGCCGTCAGCGCCCACCGCGACCGGGTGCCGGAGCAGTTTCGCGCCCAGATTGAGCTGGCGGACCAGCAGAAGGCCGCCGACTACACCGTGGCCCGGGCCAGGTTCGGGCGCATGGCGACGGTGTTCGAGGCCGTCGTCACGTTGGCTTTTACGCTCGGTGGCGGCATTGCGCTCATCGATTCGCTCTGGCATCGCGCCGGTTTGAGCCAGCCTTGGCACGGAGCGCTGGTCGTTGGCACCGTGGTGCTGGCCATGATGCTCATCAACCTCCCGTTTTCGCTCTGGCGCACCTTCGGGCTCGAGGCGCGTTTCGGTTTCAACCGCGTCTCGCCGGCGTTGTTCTTTGCGGACCTGCTCAAAGGCGCAGCGCTTGGCCTCGCGATCGGCGGCCCGCTGATTGTCGGTGCGCTCCTGTTGATGGATCGCGGTGGCCGCTGGTGGTGGCTGTTCGCGTGGGCGGGGTGGACGGCGATCTCCGTGGCACTGACCTGGGCCTTCCCGCGCTTCATCGCGCCGCTCTTCAACCGCTTCACGCCGCTTGCCGATGAAGCGCTGAAGGCTCGCGTCGAAGTGCTGCTGGAACGTTGCGGCTTCACCTCGAACGGCGTGTTCGTGATGGATGGCTCGCGCCGCTCGTCGCACGGCAATGCGTACTTCACCGGCGTCGGCCGCAACAAGCGCATCGTGTTCTTCGACACGCTGCTGGAAAGGCTCGGCGGCACCGAAGTGGAGGCCGTGCTGGCGCACGAGCTGGGGCACTTTCGGCTGAAGCACATCCGACAGCGAATCATCGTTTCGCTGGTCACTTCGCTGCTCGGGCTTGCGTGGTTGGCGCTGCTTGCTCGCCAGCCTTGGTTCTACTCTGCACTGGGCGTTCCGAACCCGTCTTCACATGCGGCACTGTTGCTGGCCATGCTGGTGGCGCCTGCTTTCACGTACTTCATCACGCCGTTCAGTGCCTGGTGGTCCCGCCGCCATGAGTTCCAGGCCGACGACTTCGCAGCCGACCATTCCGATGCCCGGGCGCTGGCCGATGCCCTGGTCAAGCTCTACCGGGCGAACGCCTCCACGCTGACGCCGGACCGGCTCCACTCCGCGTTCTACGATTCGCATCCGCCAGCCCTGGTCCGGATCGCCCGGCTCACGCGGTAGCGGCGCCGTTCCCGGCGTCCGGCGGTGTGCGCAAATGCACATTTCGCCCAAATGCGTGTGCCCTGTCCGATCCCGCGCCGGCCAAGCGTGAGGTAGCACGAAACAACACCGGACCCCCCGGGCAATGATTCCCCTCTATGCCCGTCTCCCCCCAACGCCGCCATCTGACCATCCTGCTGATGGTGCTCGGCCTGTCCGCGGCGCTTCTGGCCGTGGAGAACGTGGCGGGGCGGAAGCTCCTGTTCGACCGGTTTTCGCAGCTCGAGCAGGACGAAGGTAACCGCAGCCTGCAGCAGGTGTTGAAGGCGCTCGAGACGGACCTCAACCAGCTCGCCATCAGCACCCACGACTACGCGGAATGGGACGATGCCTACGAGTTCGCGCAGACTCACGACCCTCAGTTCGTGGAGTCGAACTTCGCGGTCGAGACGCTCGGCAATATGAATGTCGATGTTGTCTGGATGATCGACACGAAGAATCGCGACATCGGTTCCTACCAACGCATTCTCGGCAAGGACGGAAGCGTGACGCTGGTTTCGCCGGCGCGCGCGGAGATACTTGGCCTGCTGCGCACGCAGTTGCCCGGAATCTGGAAGTCCGCGAATGCAGAGCCGCTTTCGCGCCTGCTGAGAACACAGACCGGCGTGATGGCTTTCGCGGCCCAACCGGTCGTGCCCACGGGCGGGCGCGGAGACGCACGGGCGCTGCTCGTGTTCGCGCGGTACATCGACAAGCACACTCTCGAGCGGGCGAATGAGACGAGCCAGCTGCCCGTCGAGCTGTACTACTCACCGAAGGCACGCGAGATGCTTCCGGCCGCAGCTCAGGCACTGTGGCAGGCCGAGAACACAGATCCCGATCGTCTGCTGCTGCCTGCCAGCGAGAAGAGTTTGAGCGGCTACGCGCTCATTCGTGACGTCGACGGTTTGCCCGCGGCGATTGTCGGCACACACATCGAGCGCAAGCTGCGAGCGTTCGGCGAGGCCACATCCCGCAATCTCATGTTCATATTTGCGGGCGTCATCGCGGTGTTCGCGTTAGTCGTCAGCGGCCTGCTGATGTACCTGGAGAAAATCGGCGTCGCGCGCGCGGCGAGCGAACGGCGCTATCGGGCCGTGATCACTCAGGCTCACGAGACGATGCTGCTGGTGGACGCGAAGAACCGCCGCATCCTCGAAGCCAACCCGGCAGCGACGGCAACTCTGGGATATGCCGCCGAAGAGTTGATGGAAATGGACATCGACGATCTCTTCTACGCCTGTGACGATGACGTGCTGCGCCCTGTGCAGGCGGAGCTGCACGCCGTCTCGCGTGAAGACCGCATTCTCATCGTTCGCTGCAAGGGCAAGCGCTTCATCGACGTGGAGGTCACCGCGAGCTCGCTGCTGATCGACGGGCGCGAAGTCATCAGCTTCATTCTGCGCGACGTGTCTGCCCGCAAGAAGGCGGAACGGCAGCTCGTGGACAATCAGGATCGGCTCTCGCACCTGGCGCTCCACGATGCGCTCACCGGGCTGCTCAACCGCCACGGGCTGGAACGACGCCTGCCGGATGTCATTGCTTCCGCGGAGCGCGACAATTATCACGTCGCCTTCCTCTATCTCGACATCGATCACTTCAAGAAGATCAACGACCTTCGCGGTCACGCCTGCGGTGACCGCCTGCTGCAGATTGCCGCGGACCGCCTGCGCGCGTGCCTCTCCGCCACCGATCTCACGGTACGCATGGGTGG
This sequence comes from Gammaproteobacteria bacterium, assembly GCA_040007735.1. GTDB lineage: Bacteria > Pseudomonadota > Gammaproteobacteria > Steroidobacterales > Steroidobacteraceae > JADGHX01. The sequence continues at coordinate 4,544 of JBDTUL010000197.1, forward strand.
AGATGAGTTCGTTGTCGTGGCTTCGGAACTACGAGACGCTGCGGGTGCCGCGTCAATTGCCGTGCGGATCCGGCAGAAGCTCGCCGAGCCTTTCGACGTGGACGGCCAGCAGTTCCAGGTCACTTCCAGCGTCGGCGTCAGTGTCTATCCGGACGACGGCGCCGATTACGAGTTGCTGCTGAAGAACGCGGACATCGCGCTGTACGAAGCGAAGGACGCGGGCCGCGACAAGTACACACTGTTCGCCGGCAGCATGAATGCGCGGGTGAGCGAGCGGCTCGCCATCGAGCACGAACTGCGGGACGCGATTCGCGGGCGCCAGTTCTTCGTCGAATACCAGCCGCTCATCGATCTTCGCACCAACCGTATCGCGAGCCTCGAGGCGCTGGTGCGCTGGCGCCACCCGAAGCGCGGGCTGGTGCCTCCAAACTCGTTCATCGAGATCGCCGAGAAGGCCGGCCTGATCGACGACATCGGCGAGTTCGTCATGCGCGAGGCCTGCCGCCAGATTGGCGAATGGCGCAATGAGGGCCGCGCGGTGGTGCCGGTGGCCGTGAACGTTTCCTCCCTGCAGTTCGAGCGCCAGGGCATTCTGGGGCTGGTGTCGAGCGCCACCGAGGCGGCGGGCATCGAGCCGAAGCTGCTGCACGTGGAGCTCACCGAAAGCGCCTTCATGGACGGGCACGAGCGCCACGTCAGCTTGCTGCGCGAGTTGCGCGATCTCGGCATCGAGGTGTCGGTGGATGATTTCGGCACCGGCTATTCGAGCCTTGCATATCTCAAGCACCTGCCCATCGACTGTCTCAAAATCGATCGCGCCTTCGTGCGGGACATGCACACCGGCGACAACGGGGATGCCATCGTCACCGCGATCATCCGCATGGCCGCCAGCCTGGGGCTTTCCACGGTGGCCGAGGGCGTCGAAACGCTCGAGCAGGTGCGACGCCTGCGTGAGCTGGGTGCCACCTACGCACAGGGCTTTTATTTCAGCCCGCCGCTGGCCGCCGATGTTTGCGGCCGGTTGCTGGTAGAGGCCACGGGCATCAACGACACGCAGCAGGTTCGCTACATCCGGCCCACCGCCGCCGCCGCCGCCGGCCGCTGAGGCCGACCCGCCGTTTCCCGTCCGCGCCGCCGCTGGGCGGACGGACTTGCCCCCACCCCGGTCCAGCCGCGTACTTTTTCGACTACAGTCCCTCGTTATCCGGGTGAGGGGTAGGGCGATGCCGAGTAACGGGGCAGAGAGCCGATGAGCGACCAGCACGGCGACGCGTTCGACTACCTGATTGTCGGCGCCGGCACCGCGGGCTGCGTGCTCGCGAATCGGCTGTCCGAGAACCCTGGCACGCGCGTCGCGCTCATCGAAGCCGGCCCGATGGACACCCATCCGTTCATTCACATCCCCGCTACCGTGGGCGCGGCCATCGGCACGCCGAAGATCAACTGGCGCTTCATGACGACGCCGCAGCCGAACCTGGCGGGCCGGCAGATTCCCATCCCGCGCGGGCGCGTGGTCGGCGGTTCCGGCTCCATCAACGGCATGGTGTATTTCCGCGGCCAGCCGCGGGACTTCGACGAGTGGGCGGCCGCGGGCAATCCGGGCTGGAGCTATCGCGAGGTGCTGCCGTATTTCCTGCGCTCGGAGAACAATGACGCCTACCCGGGCTCGCCGTATCACCGCCAGGGCGGGCCGATCAACGTAAGCTTCGTCAAGCGGCCCAACCCGATGACGACCGCGTTCATGGCGTCGATGGAGTCGCTGAAGTTCAAGCGGAACGATGATTTCAACGGCCCGGACCCAGAAGGGTATGGCCCACGCCAAGGAACCATTCGCGGCGGGCGGCGGCATTCCACGGCCGTTGCGTACCTGAGGCCGGTCAAACATCGACCCAACCTTACGATTCTCACTGAGTCACGCGTGGCGCGTGTGGTGATCGAAGATCGGCGTGCTACCGGTGTGGATGTGCTCGTGGAAGGTGGCGGCACGCGCCGGCTCACCGCGCGTCGCGAAGTTATTGTCTGCGGCGGCAGCATCATGTCGCCTCAGGTGCTGATGCTCTCGGGCATTGGCGATGGCGAAGCGCTGCGCGCTCACGGCATCGAGGTGAAGCATCACTTGCCGTCTGTTGGCGCGAATCTCCACGACCACCTCGCCGTCGCGGTGCTCATGGAGATGAAGAACACAGAGTCCTACGGCATCTCTTTGCGCACGTTGCCAAGGGGCGCCTGGAACGTGCTCGAGTACGCGCTGTTCAGAAGCGGGCCGCTGTCGAGCAACGTGTTCGAGACCAACGCCTTCGTGCGCACGGCGCCCGGGCTCGACAAGCCAGACGTCCAGATCGTGTTCCAGTCCGCGCGCCGGAACACCAACACGTTTCCCTTTCCGCTCGGGCACGGGTTTGCGCTCAGTGCGGTGGCGCTGTATCCAAAGAGCCGCGGGCGCGTCACGCTCGCCAGCTCAGATCCCGGCGCGGCGCCAGTAATCGATCCCAACCTGCTCGGCAATGCGGACGACGTCGGGCCGCTGCTGCGTGGCTTACAGCTCAGCCGGCGCATCATCGCAGCACCTCCCTTCGCGCGGTATCTGGCGCATGAAGTGCAGCCGGGTCCGGCCGTGCAGGACGAGACTGCGCTGATCGATTACATCCGGCGTGCCGCCGGGACTGTGCATCACCCGGTCGGCTCGTGCCGAATGGGGCCGGACGAGAATTCGGTTGTGGATGCGGAGCTACGCGTGCACGGCATTTCAGCTCTGCGCGTGGTGGATGCGTCTGTGTTCCCGAGCATTGTCGGTGGCAACACCAACGCACCGGTGGTGATGGTTGCGGAGAAGGCGGCGGACCTGATGCTGGGGATCCCGGCGTTGCAGCCGCTCGATTTGCCGACCGCGCGGTCGGCATGAGTTTTTCTTTTTCGGCGCCTTAGCGCCGTTATCCGAACGGGGTTCGCGCTTCGCGGTCTCCGTAAGTCCCGGGCGCAGCCCGTGGGGAGCATGTATGGCGGTTGAGCACATCAGGCACTGGAAGGTCGGCGACGTCGACATCGCGCGCATCGTCGAGATCAATTCGTTCGAAGACAACATTTCCATGTTGCTGAAGGACGAGACGGCGCAGTTCGTGCAGCAGTTTCCCTGGCTCGTGCCGCACTTCGCCACGCCCGCCGGGAAGATGCTCATTTCGTTCCAGGCGTTCGTGCTCCGCTCCCGCGGCCGCAACGTGATGATCGACACTTGCATCGGTGCGGATCGAAAGCGCGAGTACGACGTGTTCTGCAACCTGCAGACGTCCTTCCTCGAAGACCTGACGGCCGCGGGTTTCCCGCCCGAATCCATCGACGCGGTGTTGTGCACACATCTGCACTTCGATCACGTGGGGTGGAACACGAAGCTCGTCAACGGCAAATGGGTGCCCACGTTCCCGCAGGCGCGGTATCTGTTCGGCCAGAAAGAGTGGGACCACTGGGTTCACCTGCGAAACACCGGCGGCTACCACGACTTCGAGCACATGCACGATGCGATCGACCCGGTGATGGAAGCGGGGCTGGTGGATTTCATCAATCCGGACTTCAAGGTCACGGACGAGGTGTCGCTGATCCCCACGCCCGGCCACACGCCCGGGCACGTGAGCGTTCTCATCAGGTCGCGCGGCGAGGAAGCCGTCATCACCGGCGACATGATTCATCATCCCATCCAGCTCATCGAACCCGAGCGGCACGGCAACTTCGATATGGACAAGCCGGTGGGCGCGCGCACGCGGCGCGAGTTCGTCGACCGGTTCTCGGATACGAATACGCTGATCATCGGCAGCCATTTCTGCGACCCGAGCTCGGGCTACGTGGTGCGCGATGGCGACGGCTGGAAACTGAAGATCAAATAAGGCGGAAACACCCATGAGCGAAGCCCGCATCACCGACGAGGACCTGTTCAGCGCCGACGCCGTTCGCAATGCGCGCGCCGTGGACGATCGCCTGCGCGAATCCGCATCGGTAGTGAAGCTGACACGCGAGAACATCACCCTGCTCGCGCGCTACGAGCATGTGGCGAAGGGTCTCGCGGACTGGAAAACGTTTTCGTCGACTTCGCGGCCGTGGCACGACCCGAACTCCGTTCGGCCCGAGCTGTTGCTGACAGACGATCCGCCCAAGCACACCGGCGTGCGATCCGTGGTGGCGGCGGCGCTGTCACCGGGCGCGTTGTCGAGGATGGCCGAGGCGTTTCGGGCCGATGCCGATGCGCTGGTGAAGAATCTGACGGAACGCAGCGGCAACACCATCGATGCCGTGGGGGACATTACCCAACCGTTCGTCTACAAGGTGCTGCCCGATCTGCTCGGGTTGCCGCTCGCGGGCCGTGAGCACATGCACGCCTTTGGGCACATGGTGTGGGCGACGATGGGGCCTATGAACGAGCTGTTCAAAGAGGCTATGGAAAACACCGGGCCTGTCATCGAATGGGCGAACCAATGCTGCAACCGGGAGAACCTGCATCCCGACGGCCTCGGCATGCAGATGTTTCTCGCGGCCGATCGCGGCCAGATTACTCAGGACGAGGCAAAGCTGCTCGTCGGGATTTTGTTGTCAGCCGCCGCGGACACTACGGTGATGACGATGGCGACGGCCATTCGCGCGTTCTGTCTGTTTCCTGACCAGTACAAGCTCTTGCGTTCGGACCCGTCGCTTGCGCGTAGTGCGTTCGATGAGAGTCTGCGTTGGGATTCGCCGTCGAGGATGGCTGGGCGAATTGCCATGCGTGATGTTGAGATCGACGGCGTTGTCATACCCGCAGGGGAGCGCTGCGGCCTGATGTTCTCAGCCGCGAACCGGGATCCGCGCAAGTGGCAGGACCCCGATCGCTTCGACATCAAGCGCGATCATCGTGGGCACGTGGGCTGGGGCTATGGCGTTCACTCATGCGTTGGCCGCGTGCTTGCAGGCCTCGAAGCCGACGCGCTGCTCGGTGCAGTGATCGGGCACATCGAGAGCTTCGAGCAGGCCGGTGAAGTCGAGCCCTGGATGACAACGATTGGCCACGGCCCGGCAAAGTTGCCAGTGCGATTTACCGCTGCGGCCCGGCACTGAGGCCGGCCTGTAAGGCGTCCTGCACTGGAGAGTGCCCTCTCCCAGCCGCCCGGCGATTGAGGGCTCTTGCTTCCGGCTGCCGGCGCAGCTAGCAGCAAAAGCGCCTGCTCGTAAACGAATCTCCTCCCAGCCGCCCGGCGATTGAGGGCATCCGGGTCGGCGGCGCCGGCCGTTCGCAATTAACTCAAGCCGGCTTGTGACAAACCGCCTCAAGGTTGACCCCATTGAGGTCGATCACAAACGCCCCGTAATAATTCGGGTGATAGTGCTCCCG
>JBDTUL010000198.1:0-9888 GCA_040007735.1 Gammaproteobacteria bacterium
TGCTCTCGACCGTGAGCGCGCCTCCGTGCTTGTCTACAACGATCGAGCGCGCGATGGCGAGACCCTGGCCGGTGCCCTTGCCAACCTCTTTGGTCGTGAAGAACGGATCGAAGATCTTCTCGAGGTTGTCGGGCTCGATTCCGCACCCGTTGTCCTCGATCAGAATCTCCACTGACGATCCGACAGTTGCGGTCGACACCACGATGCGCCCCGACTCGAGGTTCCGGCCCGCGGACGCGATGGCATGCGCGGAGTTCACGATGAGGTTCACGAACACCTGATTCAGCTCACCGACATTGCAGATCACCTCGGGAATTGCGCCGAAGCGTGTTTCGACGGTTGCGATGTGCTTGTATTCACCCTTGGCAACCGTCAGCGTTGTTTCGAGCGCGTGATTCAGGTCCGCAGCGCTCCGCTGGCTGCCGTCGGGGTGCGCGAACTCCCGCATGGCGCTCACGATGCCCGTGACCCGGGTAACACCCTCGAGCGCCCGCACGATTGCCTTAGGCATTTCCACGGCGAGGAACGGCCGGTCGAGTTTCGCCTCCAGCAGCCGAAGGTCTTCCATCACCTCCGCGATCGCAAGGCCCGCGGCCACGCGCTGGTAGCCGCCGGAGCTCGCAACGAGGAGCGCGTCGAGGTTCGCAAGCCCGGCCTGCACGAACGCCAGGCTGTCGCCGATGTACTGAATCGGTGTATTGATCTCATGAGCAATGCCGGCTGCCAGGCGCCCGACGGATTCGAGTTTTTGCGCGAAGCGCAGCTCGATGGCGATTCGCTCCCTTTCGCGCATTCCGCTGACGACTTGTTCCTGCAGCCGTCGCTTGTCCTGCTCTTCCGCGCGACGGGAGGTGATGTCGGCTCCTACGCTGAGGTAGTGCGTGACGGAGCCCAACGCATCGCGTATGGGCTGAAGCGAGATTCCGGCCCAGAACGTAGTTCCGTCCTTGCGGCGGCTCTGCACTTCGGTCCGAAGGGAATCGCCATTGCGCAGGGCCCGGTTGATGTCCAGGAGAGCCACCGCATTCAGCTCGCTTCCCACGAGCCTCTTTGCACTCTTGCCGAGCAATTCACCCGGCTCATACCCGTGATCCCGCGCCATGGACCGGTTTACGTAGACAATCGGCCAGCCGTGACGCCGCATGTCAGTGATCATGAAATGAGTGTTCGCGGCATCGAGGGCGCAGCTGCACAACTCGAGCGCCTGCTCGAGTTGTGCTCGCTCCCTGCGCTCGTCGATCAGTTGTGACCGAAGGCTCGTGGAGGACAGGTATGCGGCGGTTTGCATGCTTAGCAGGCAGCCGACTCGATGCCCTGCACGTCGAGCTTCAGCTTGCGAGTTTCGCTATTCTGGGAGCGGGGAATGCAGTGTTCGCGCATGCGAGAACAGTTGCATTTAAATCGATACTTCTGCGAGGTGTTGAGTCACAGTTGGCTACGCACCGGCGCCTTGCCTGCTACGGAAAACACTGCCGTTGTGCGGGGGAACTACCTAGCTTCAGTCGGCCAGCCCGCGTACGACGCCTGTTCGCGCAGGAAGGCCGGGAGCAAGCGGTCGGTTTCCTTCTTGACGACTTCGTCGCACTCGCAGCACATCGATTCGAGGCGCCGCCGATTCAGCAAGGTGATCTTGCCGCATGGCGGGAAGCAGCTCGACGTGCCGGATGCCTATCGTCGCCCTGTGCGCGGCGCCGTGTCCGCGGCCTGGAAGCCGCTGCGTGCTCATGCTACACAACCGCCACAGATACCTACGCGCGTTTCATGCGTCCGCGTTGAGCGGTCTTCCTCAGAGTCAGGAACACAAACACTGCTGATGTGAGCCACGATGGCTGGCATGTGGCCGGCTGGCCGATCGGGCCGCGCAGCGGTTGATCCCGTCAGCCGATCGTACGAGTTGTACTTATCATGTTACTTTTTCCCGGAGGCCTCTCTGCAGCGGATGGGCAGACGCGAGTGAGAGCGGAAAGTCAGGTCGAGGGGGATGGAGATGGAGAACCGTAAGCTCGACTCGCAGCCGGGGTTCTTCCACCTCGGGCGGCGGACCTTCTAGAATGTGCTGATTGCGAGAACGACCCTCGTTCGAGCGATCCCTGGAAATGAGTTTTTTACGGAAGGTCTGATCGAAGTATGCGCGTAGTACCGTTTGCCCTGACTCTGGCGCTGTGTTTCTCAGCCGCTGCCTGCGTCGATCCCGTGAAGGCTGCCAGTAGCATGGCCCGGCCGCAGCCCCCGATCGCAATCGAGCGGCAAGGCAGCTTCACGGCGGGTGGCACGACGCTGGGGGATCCGGTCAAAGCCTCGCTCCGCTGCGACCATGGTTTCGTTGACTATCAGATCCCGGTCCATGCGCGGAAGACCGCGCTGTTCCTCTGGCACAGCTCGAGCGTGCAGGTGTGGCAGCAGCGCTGGGATGGAGGCGAGGGCTATCAGTCGATCTTTCTCCGGCGCGGCTTCCCGGTCTATATGTGGGATGGCCCGCGCGTCGGCCGCGGCAACATGAGCTGTGAAGCGCGCACCTACACCCCCGTCGTTGGCCAGGACCAGCGCAATTTCATCGCCTGGCGATTCGGTTCCGCCACCGGTGACTGGTTCCCCGGCGTCCAGTTTCCCAAGGGCGATTCGGAGGCCTTCGATCAGGCCATGAGCGCGCGCTACGAAGAATTCGATATCGCGAAAAATGCCCATCTGGAAGCCGAAGTGGCGGCCAAAGCCCTCGGCCGGATCGGCCCCAGCGTGCTCCTGACCAATTCCGCGGGCGGCTGGCGCGCCATGCTCGCGGCTCTCGAGAGCGACAATGTGAAGGGCATCGTCGCTTACGAATCGGCGGCGTTCGTTTTCCCCGATGGCGAAGGGCCGCAGGATTCGGAAGGGGGCTTCGGCCCCACGCATGTGCCGCTCGCAAAGTTCGTCAGGCTCACGCGCATCCCGATACAACTCGTGTGGGGCGACAATACCGAGAAGACGGCCTGGGTGCGGAACGTCAAGTTGAGCAGGCAATTTGCCGACAGTGTGAACGCCCATGGCGGCCATGCCGAAGTGCTGATGCTCCCGTCGGTTGGGCTCACGGGGAACACGCATATCCCCTTCGCCGATCTCAACAATGTCCAGGTAGCCGACCAGCTGTCGCTCTTTCTCAAGAAGAACAAGCTCGATCTTCGCTAAGCGCAACGGGCGCAGGAGCAATGTAATGGCCGAGCAGAAGGCCGCCCATACTCCCGTCCACGTGAACGCGCAGGGCATTGCGCCTCCATCGACGAATCAGCTCGGCTGCGCGGTTCTTCTACCCGCTCGCGGGCCCTCTATACTCGGCGCTACTTGAGCGCGCGAGGGTTTCCCATGGCCGAGAATACCGATGTTTCCAGTCTCACGGCCCTGAACGAAGGGGTCGAGGCGCGGGGTGCGGCTTTTCCGATCCAGGGCGTCTACGCGGCCTCGTATCGTCCCGTGGCCGATGCGTTCCTCGAGAACTACCGGGCCGAGGACGAAACCGGCTCCGCCTGCTGCGTGATCCGGAACGGCAAGATCGTCGTCGATCTCTGGGGCGGGTTTGCCAACCGCGAGCGGACGATACCCTGGGGCAAGCACTCGACGGTTTGCATGATGTCGGTGGCCAAGGGCGTTACGGCCATCGCGTTCAACATGCTCGTCGATCGCGGCCTCATCGAGGTGGATGCGCCGGTTGCGCGGTATTGGCCGGAGTTTGCACAGAACGGTAAGGCCGGCATCAAGGTTCGCTGGCTGCTCGATCACACGGCGGCGATTCCGGTTCTCACGACCAACCCGCTGTGGCCCGGCGCCATGTTCGACCGTGAGTCTTATGTGGAAGCGCTCGCTCAGCAGGTGCCGCTCTGGGAGCCGGGCACGAAGGCCGCATACCACGTGCACAACATGGGTTACCTCCTGGGCGAGGTCATGAAGCGCGTGTGTGGCAAGTCGGTCAGCGCGTTCGTTCGCGGCGAGATCACCGGCCCACTCGGTGCGGAATACAACATCGGGCATCTGAGCGCGGCGGAAATCGAACGCGTCGTCGAGGTGATGCCCAACACGGAAGCGCGGTTGTTTGCGGCCAAGGACGTCGTGATTCCAAAAGATGCGCCTTGGGACGGTACCAGCCTGCGTCCGCTGGCCTTCCGCCAGAATCCGATCGAGCCGTGGTACGCCACGTTGAATTCGGCCGTGTGGAAGAGTGCGGAAGTGGCGAGCGGAAACGGCCATGGCAACGCGCGCGGCGTGGCGCGCATCTATGGCGCCCTTGCGAATGGGGGAGAGCTGGCCGGTGTGCGCTTGATGTCCAAAGCGGGCATCGAGGCCATGACTACCGAGCAGCACAACCAGATCGAGCTGATGCAGGAACGTCCCTATCATCAGGCGCTGGGTGTTCTGTTGAACACGGCAGAGGCCGTCTATATGGGACCCAATCGACGCGCCTTCGGGCACCACGGCATCGGCGGGTCGATCGGGTTTGCCGACCCGGATGCCGGTATCGGTTTTGGCTACGCCATCAACAAAATGCACGCGGTCGGGGACAACGGACCGCGTGCACGGCGTCTCATCGACGCTTTGTTTTCGGTTCGCTAACTGAAGGAGCCTAGTGGGCCATCGAGGCTAGCGCCGCCGCGTCCAGATGCGCGATCGAGCGGGTATCCTGGAAGGCACGGACGCCTTCGATGCCCTGCTCACGGCCGATGCCGGAGGACTTCATGCCGCCGAAGGGCGCGCGCAGGTCCAGGCGGGTGGCGCCGTGATCGTTGACCCAGACATAACCGCAGACGAGCTGCCCGCCGACGCGATTGGCGGTGTTGCGGTCGGCCGTCCACACCGAGCCGCTGAGGCCCGCCCAGCTATCGTTCGCCATTCGGATGGCTTCGTCTTCGGTCTCGAAGGGGATCACTGGAATCACCGGGCCGAACTGTTCTTCGGTCACGACGCGCAGGGTGATCTTCGGATCCACGACGATGGCGGGGCGGACGAAGTTGCCGCCTTTCATGTCGCCGCCCGGCAGCTCACCGAATTCCAGCACCTTGGCGCCGGATTCCTTGGCTTCCTTGATGAGGCTGTCGACAAAGGTTTTCTGAGCGGGCGAATGCAACGGCCCCATCGTCGTGCCCTTGTCGAGGCCGTAGCCGAGCTTCACTTTCTCCAGGCGCGCGGACAGGGCCTTCACAACTTCATCGACAAGCGACTTGTGCACGAACAGGCGCTTGGCGTTCATGCAGATCTGGCCGGTGGTGTCGTAGATGGCGCCGAACAGACGATCCATGTGCACGTCGTCGACGATAGCGTCCTTCAAGATGATGGCCGCATCGTTGCCACCGAGCTCGAGCGTCACTCGCGTGAGGCTCTGCGACGCCATTTCCATCATCTTCTTGCCGCCGTTGACCGAGCCCGTGAAACAGACTTTGGCCACGTCGGGGTTGCGGATCAGCGCGCTCATGTTGGCATCCGCGCCCGTGACGACGTTGAGCACACCGGGCGGGAGCTGTTCGGCAATACGCTGCACGATGCGGGCGGTCGCAAGCGGAGCCGTCAGGGGCGGCTTCACGATGACCGTGTTGCCGGCCAGGAGCGCATGCGGTAGCGCGGCCCCGAGGATGGCGACCGGCCAGTTGAACGGCACGATAATGGTGACCACGCCCAGCGGCTGGTGAGTCACCGTGGTCTGGACCGGAATGGCACCGGTAATGGGGGGCAGCACCTTCGCCGCGTTCACTTCGTCGGCGTGACTCAGGGCGAGCTTCCAGCGCAGCTCCAGGACCAGGGAATCAACCCAGGCTTCGAAACGGACTTTGCCGTTCTCCTGCGACAGGATCGCCGCGTCTTCATCGCGATTTTCGGCAATTCCCTTCAGCGCCGCCAGCATCTTGCCGGCACGGTCCTGGGGAGAAAGGGCTGCCCAGGCCGGGTACGCAGCCTTCGCGGCGGCGACGGCATCGCTGACATCCTTCGTGGTGGCCGCGGCGGCATGGCCAACGACGACACCCGGTTTGGCGGGATCGGCAATCGCCATCTTTTCCGCGGTCTGCCGCTCTTTGCCTGCGATATACAAAGGGGTCGAAATGGACACGGCTCGCTACCTCTTTAAATGTCTTGCTTCAGCGGCGCCCTCAATTGGGGCAAGCCCGAATTCTCGTGCGTCATTGTAGGCGCGCCAGCACCCTTTGCGCGCGAAAACGCGGGTTTCGGCGGCAGGATTTGGCGGGATTGCCCGCTGAATGGTAGAAGCGCGGGCATGGCACTTACCGAACTGGATATTTCGTTTTCCCAACTGCGATGCTTCGTGGCGGTGGTGGATGCGGGCTCGCTGGCCGAAGCCGGCCGCCAGCTCGGCATGTCGGCGGCGAGCGTTTCCAAAGCCATCGCGCGGCTGGAACAGTCCTCGGGCATGAAGCTTCTGCACCGCTCGACCCATTCGATCTCGCTGGCTCAGGCTGGGGAGCAATTGGTCGAGCCAGCGCGCGAGGTGGCGCGGGCCGCCGGCGTCTTCAGCCGCTCGGCGGGGACACAAACTCAGGAAAGCGCGGCGGGCTGGGTCCGCGTCACGGCGCCCGTTGCCTTCTCACGATGCCTGATCCGCTCTGCGCAGCAAACCCGCCCGGAAAGCAAAACAGTGTTGCCCTCGTGGGGGCTCAGGTCAGAGCGAAGACCGAAAGCAGCGTTGTGATGTTTCCGGGGAACGCTGCTCGGACGTGGTCAAAACGTCGAGTTCTCGAAGCCGCCGTCGACGACGAGACTTTGCGCGGTAACGTAGTTCGAGTACTCGCTGCAGAACGTGGCCGCGATCGAACCGAAATCCTCCGCACTGCCGAAGCGGCCGGCAGGGATGCCCAGCGTGCGGACCATGTCCTCTATCTCATCCTTGACCGTGGTGCCTTTCCGTTCAGCGTACCCGCCGAGTATTTCCCGTATGCCATCGGTGTCGTGCATGATCGGGAGCAGGCAGTTGATAGTGACGTTGTGTCGGGCGACTTTCCTGGCCAGCGCGACGGAATAGTTAACCAGTGCCGCGCGCGGCGGCCCGGACAAGATGCGCAAGGCGACCGGAAATTTGGCTGCGCCGGTGGCAATGTTGACGATTCGTCCCCAACCGCGCTCGACCATGCCCGGGACGATCGAACGCATCATTTCCACGGGCGATATCAGGGTCATTTCCAGGTTGGCCCGCCAATCCTCTTCCGTGACGCTGGTGTAGTCCTCGATGAAGGGCGGCGGCGAGCAGGTGGCGACCAGAATGTCCGGGCTGGGGCACGCGGCGAGAATGCGCGCCCGGCCTTCCGCTGTGGAGTGATCGGCGACGATGGGCGTGACCGTCGCGCCGGTCACCCGCCTGATGTCGTCGCAGGTTTTGACGAGCCGGTCCGCGCCTCGCGCCGAAACGAATATATCCACGCCCTCACGGGCCAGCGCCAGGGCGGCGCCGCGCCCGAGCCCGGCACTGCCGCCGTTGACGATTGCCTTGCGGCCGCGTATCCCGAGATCCAAAGTCATTCGCTCCTGTTTCGCGCAAACCACGCAGGGCCTGCGTGCCGAACGATGATGATCGTCTCAGGTGGGCTAGCGCCGTGCAACGAGCACGTTGCACGCCATCGGAAACTCGAGGCGCGCGTCCGTGGTCCACGGTGCGAGTTGCGCTTCGACCTCTGTGAGAAAGTCATGCCACTGCGTAGGGGCCACCTTGGCGAGCGCCAGGCGCGAGGAGGGTGCGCCTTGGGCAACCGACTCGACGTATGCCTTCGCGGATGCAAAGCGCACCGTGCGGTGTACAACTTCGACGGTGACGCGCTCGAACGCTGCCTGTTCGACCAGCGCGTGCAGCGCTTTCGAATCGGAGAGCACAAACGGCTTGCGCATGTCTTTCGCGTCGATGCCGCGGCGCTCGAGCGCAGTGATCATCGCCCAATTTCCCGCGCAGGTCTGCATTTCGGTCCACACGGCCGCCACGAGGCTCGCACCCGGCCGCATCACCCGGCGCAGTTCGGCCAGGGCCAGTGCTTTATCCGGGAAGTACTGCAGTCCGTGCAGGCACAGGGCCGCATCGAACGAGCCCGCCTCGAACGGCAACTCGCTTGCGGAACCGAGCCGATAGTCGATCTCGAGGCCTTCCCGCAGAGTGGCCGCCCTGGCCACCTGAATCATCGCGGGATCGATGTCGAGACCACTCGAGCGGCCTTGCGGGCCGCACAGACGTGCCGCGCATCGAGCAATGACGCCTGTGCCACAGGCCACGTCCAGCGTGCGCATGCCTTGCTGGACCTGAGCCTTCTGAACCATGAGCTCCGCCCAGGGACGGAACACTTCGGGCACGAGTACCGCGTCGTAGAATTCTGCCGCGGAGGTATCGATTTCCACGCCACCCGGGGAGTTGTTCATATATGCCGATCTTCGAAAGCTCTTAACGCAGTTTGGAGACTTCATCGCGCCATCGAGAGTGGCTAGTATCACTCAAAAGTTTGTCCGGCGTTTTTGCGACTCTCAGGTACCCCTATGGCAGAACAGGCGGCAACCAGGCCCACGGCTCGAGGCGCTTCAGTCTGGCGCGGCGAGGATCAGCAGTCGCAGGACTGGCTCGTTCAGCTTTCGGAACAGGATTGCCTGGAGTTGATCCGCAGCGCCGAGGCGCTGCGCGGGCGTCCGCTGGATGGCATTGAGCGCGCGGAATTTCCCGTTCCGCGCGTGGCTGCGAAACTTGCTCGCATCTCCGAGGTGCTGGAGCGCGGCTCAGGCTTCGTCATGTTGCGCGGTCTGCCCGCGGCGAGCGTGCCTGAGGATGTGTTGCAGATCATCTATTGGGGCATCGGCACGCACTTGGGCGTCGGCGTATCTCAGAGTGCCGCGGGGGATCGGCTGGGGCACGTGTTCGATCGAGGCGCGAGCAAGGATGGGCGTTACTACACGAGAGGAGGGCCGCTCGTGTTCCACATGGATCCGGTAGATGTGGTTGGCCTGCTGTGTTTGCGCGCGGCGCGGTCGGGTGGGGCGAGTCGCATCGTGAGCATTGGTGAGCTTCACAATCTCATTCAGGCGGAGCGGCCGGATTTGCTCGAGGTGCTCTATCACGGGTTTCATAACAGTCGGCGCGGGCATGGTGAGGCTACGCCTTCTGCTCGCGTTCCTGTGTTTGCGCAGGGTGGGTATGGCGTTGAGTGCTATCTGCTGCCCGTGACAATTGAGCAGGCTACGGAGGAGGGGTGTCCGCTTACCTCACTGGAGCACGAGGCGTTGGCGTTCGTTGAGGAAGTGGCTAGCCGGCCTGGGGTGTTTCTGGATATGGATTTTCAGGTGGGGGATATTCAGTTTCTCAGCAACCGGACGATTTTGCATTCACGCACGGACTATGTGGATTTTCCGGAGGCGGAGCGCAAACGGCATTTGTGGCGGTTGTGGCTGATGACGCCGCACTGGGCACCGCGGCCTGCTGTCATGAATTTTCATGATCAGGTTGATCAGGTGGGCGGCGGGGTGAGAGTTCGATGATTTAGGCCCCCGGACCAGGAGGCCCTCAATCGCCGGGCGGCTGAGAGAGTTTTTGTTGTGGGCCCTCCGGCGGCCGGACGAAGAAGCCATCAAACGCCGGGCGGCTGAGAGATTTATTTTTTTTCTTTGGGGCGATCAAGAGCCCTCAATCACCGGGTGGCTTAGATTTTTAGTTTCAAACAAAAAAATCTGTCAGCCGCCTGGCGATTGAGGGCCTCTTAGTCAGGTCCCCGCTTCAAAACTTGTAATTAACCTGAACGCCAATGCGCCGCGGCGTAAAGTAAGTCTGCTCGGTAAACGGCACATACGACCCATAGTTACTGCAGTCAGCCGTAGCCTGCTGCCCCGCTGGCGGCGTGCAGGCTCGCCCGTCGCCGAACTGCGAGGTGGGGGTGATAATGAGTTTGTCCTCGTTGA
>JBDTUL010000199.1:0-9885 GCA_040007735.1 Gammaproteobacteria bacterium
TTTGACCAGCGCCTTGTGAATCTGAGCGAGAATTTCGCTGCCGGCGTGGCGCGTGTCGAGTTTTGCGACCGCGGCTACCGCCTGAGTCCAGCCCGGCACTTCCGGTGGCACTTCGACGGAGTTGCCATGGTCCTCATCGATGCGAGTGATGGATTCGGTGAGGCCCCGATGCAGCGCCGGATAGTGCGCCATATCTTTGCGAACACTCTCGGCCACGCGCGTGAACTCGCGCTCGATGATGCGCTCCTTCGCTTCGCGCCCGCCGGCCAGGAGCACTTCCCGATTACGAGCGGAGAGACGAACCTCGCCATTCGCCAGCGATTGCGCGGCAAGGCGCAGGCCGCGCGACAGAGTGGCCATGGCATCGTGAATGGCCTGATGCGCCGTGCGCCGTGCGAGATACAACGCGGTGATCGCCAGCATTACCCACAACGCGACGGAGACCGCCGGCCAGGGTGTGACGCTCAAGAGTTTCGTGATCCACATGTGACTGCGCGCTCCGTGCGGACCTACCGAAAAGGAGGCCGAGGAGATCAGCGTGATGCTCGCGCTTGCGCTGTGTCAACGCGTCGCGAATCGACGCCACACTTATGTCACGCGCGGCGAGACTGGAGTCGCAGAGACATTTGCGTATGGCGCTGTGGGTGGCAGGCCACGAGGTTGCTTTCAAACTCTCGCGTGCAGGTGTCCCAGCCGGACCGCAGAGCACGTTTTCGGCAGGCCATGGGATCTATCTCGAGCGCGCGCACCGCGGCGCGGGCCAAATCTGTGTCCAGGACTCCGGTGACGCCGTTGTCGACTACATCGATAGGCCCCGTCACGGGGAACGCGGCAACCGGCACGCCGCACGCCATCGCTTCCAGATTCACGAGTCCAAACGTGTCCGTCAGGCTTGGGAACACCAGCACGTCGGCGGCAGCGACGTGGGCCGCGAGATCCTCACCGAAGCGATATCCGGCGTACACGGCATTGGGATACAGAGCCCTCAGCCGCGGCGTCTCTGGACCATCGCCGATGACGATCTTCGAGCCTTTCCAGGGCATGCGGAGAAACGCGTCGACATTCTTCTCGACGGCGACACGCCCCACGTAGGCTGCGATCGGGCGAGGCAGATCGAGGAAGCCTTTGCTCTGAGGGCGGAAGAGCTGCGTATCCACCCCACGCTGCCAGCGTGCCAGGTTCTTGAAACCGCGCGCGGCAAGCTGATCCCGAACATTCTGGGTGCTCACCATGCAGTGTTCGGCGGCGCTATGAAACCAGCGCAGCATCAGAAAAGAGGCTGCCAACGGAATCGGATAGCGCGAGCGCAGATACTGCGGAAACTGGGTGTGATACGACGTTGTGAAATTCAAACCGTGCCGCACGCAGTAGCGGCGGGCCGCAAACCCCAGCGGGCCTTCGGTTGCAATGTGCAGGGCCTCGGGCCGGAAGGACGCGATGCGCTCGGCCATCGTGCGATAGGGAAACAGCGAGAGCCGAATCTCAGGATAGGTCGGGCACGCGAAGGTGCGGAAATCCTGCGGCGTGACCATGCGCACGCCGTGACCGAACTTGCCGAGCCAGGCGCCTGTCTGAGCCAGGGTATTGACTACGCCGTTGGTCTGGGGAAACCACGCATCGCTGACAATCATGATCCTCATGCGCAGCACGATTGCGTCTGCGGATGAAGACCCGATGAACCGCAGGCGAAGGCTTTCTTACGAACGCCGCCGAATGCGACCGGGTTCACAGGTTCCCGTCGCGCCGGACGAACAGCCGACATTTTTACGCGCGAGGCGCGCGTTCGTCATATGCCTGAGATGTCTTTGAGATATTTGCTTCACGTCAGGTTTACGTCGCACCTTCCGACAAGGATCAGCACATGCAAAGTTTCCTGCAGGCCCTGCAGACGCAGCGGTGGGACGACCATCGCTTCTACCATCACAGCCGCATCAACCAGTCGCTGCACCTTTTCAGCGCCCTGAGCTTCCTGACGGCCTATGTCGTGATGTTCACGAACCCGGCCGCCGCCGCCCTCATCGGCTGGGGCCTGGCTATGGTCAGCCGCCAGTCCGGGCATTTTTTCTTCGAGCCCAAGGGCTACGACGATGTGAACTACGCCACCCACGAGCACAAGGAAGCCATCAAGGTGGGCTACAACCTGAAGCGCAAGATCATCCTGCACGTGGTCTGGGCGCTCTCCCCGGCCCTGCTATGGCTCGCCCCCACGCTGTTCGGCATGTTCCCGGCGCATACCGACAACGTCGAGCTGCTTCAGCATGTCGGCCAGATCTGGCTGTTCGTTGGGTTCGGCGCGCTACTGTTCCGCACCGTGCACCTGTTCTTCCTGAAGGACGTGCAGACGGGGCTGGTGTGGATCACGAAGATACTCACCGACCCGTTCCACGACGTCATGCTCTACTGGAAGTCACCGCTTTATCTTCTGAAGGGAGAGCTGATCGACCCGATGGGGCGGCCTGCCAACGAGCTCGAAGCAACTCTCTCAACACGCGACGCCTGATCGAACGGTTCGTCAGCGCGGCGCCGGGCCACCACCAGCCGTCGCGGTTCATCGCCGAGGCTGCCGACACGATTCGGCCAGCAACCTCGGCGAAGTCCGCATCGGTGTAGTCGAGACTGAAGATCAGCCGACCGGTGCCCACCCAGCTCAGGGCCAACCCTTCCGCGCGCAGGTAGTACTGGAACATCCAGTTGTACCGCGACGGCTGCGTGTAACTCAGTGTCCAGATCGAAGAGAGGTTGGCTACTTGAACCGGCAGATTCGCCGCACGCAAACGGTCGTTCAGGCTTTGCGCGCGGCCATTCCACAGCTCGTCGAGTCCGGTGTACAGGCGCCGCATCTTGGGCTGCTCGAGACGCGACAGGAACTCATGCATTGCGCCCATGACATAGGGATGAGAGTTGAACGTGCCGCGCGCGAAGCAGACGTCCGCGGGCCTGTCCTCGCGGAAGCGCTTCATCAGATCTTTGCGTCCGCAGAGCGCGCCTACGGGCAAGCCGCCGCCGAGA
Organism: Gammaproteobacteria bacterium; assembly: GCA_040007735.1. GTDB lineage: Bacteria > Pseudomonadota > Gammaproteobacteria > Steroidobacterales > Steroidobacteraceae > JADGHX01. The sequence continues at coordinate 3,010 of JBDTUL010000199.1, forward strand.
GTCTTGCCGTACGTGACCATGTCCGCGTGCACGCCGAAGTATTCCTGCGCACCACCTGCCGCCAGACGGAAGCCGACGAACACCTCATCGAAGATCAACACGATGCTTCGCTCGGTGCAGACGGCACGAAGCTTCTGCAGCCACGCGGTGTATGCCGCTCGATCAAAGTGAGCGCTACGGCCGCTGTCGATCAGCGCGGAGTCGCCCGGCGCACTCGAGTTCGGATGCATGGCTTGCAGCGGGTTCACCAGAACGCAAGCGATGTCGCGACGCTTTCGCAGGACGCGCAACGAGGCATCGTCCATGTCCTTCAACGTATACGTGTCGCGCGCCGTGATCGGGTTGCCCACACCGGGTTGCACATCGCCCCACCAGCCGTGGTAAGCGCCGCAGAAGCGAACGAGGTTGTTGCGTTTCGTGTGGTAGCGCGCAAGTCGAACGGCCTGCATGACGGCCTCAGTGCCCGACATGTGGAACGACACTTCATCGAGCCCCGAGATCTCCTGCAGCCGGCGCACGTTGTAGGCAATGTCAGGGTGATACGCGCCCAGCACCGGGCCGAGTTCCTGGGCCCGCTCACTGCCGCGCGCGATGCACTCTTTGTAGAAGCCGTAGCCGAAGACATTCACGCCATACGAGCCCGTGAGGTCGTAGAGACGGTTGCCGTCGAGATCGGTCACGGTGGTGCCGGACGAAGACTGCAGAAACGAGCCGCCCTTGAAGTAGCGGCGAACATACCGGCTGAACTGAAAGGGAACCCGGTAACGGGACGTGAACTGCAGATCGGAGATGCCGCTCTCGATTTCACTGGTCGCCTTTGCGGTCTTCGCAAAGCGTTGCGCGTAGAGGGCGGCGAGACGCATGAACGCGATACGCCTGCCTGCGGCGATGCTGTCGGGTGCGTCATCCGCGCGGAAGAACTGATCCTCCTCGTACTCATAGAAAGGCAGGAGCGCGGCGAACCGGCGCGCCCAGCGCGAGTGCCCGGCGAGCGAACGATGCTTCGCCCGCGACAGCTCGAGCCGCAGTTGGATTTTTCTGAGCAGCGCGGCCAGAACCAGCGCGCCGATGACGCAGAGAATGATGTTTGTCGTGCTCACGGTACTCCTCGGGCACAACTGTATTGCGGTCAACTTACACTACGATGACGCTCCGCGAAGACCTCAACTTCCTGCTCACTAACCGCATTCCGCGCCGCTGGGCCACGCTGTTCATGGGCTGGTTCAGCCAGATCCGCAAGCCCTGGGTGAGCCGGGCTTCCATCCGATTATGGCAAGCGTTCTCGGACCTCGACCTCAGCGAGGCGCAGGAGACGCACTTCAGCAGCCTGCATGAGTGCTTCACGCGGCGACTGAAAGATGGCGTTCGGCCTGTGCACAGGGACGCTGCCGTTTTGACGAGCCCTTGTGATGCCATTGTGGGTGCCTGTGGCCGAGTGGTGGACGGCAGCCTGCTTCAGGCAAAGGGCTTCCCGTATTCCCTGACAGATCTGCTCGCCGACCCCGGTCTCGTTGAGCACTACCGCAACGGCACGTACGTCACGTTGCGCCTCACGGCGACGATGTATCACCGCTTCCACGCGCCACACGATTGCCGTGTGGAGCAGGTGACTTACATCTCGGGCGATGCGTGGAACGTGAATCCGATCGCGGTAAAGCGCGTCGAGAAGTTGTTCTGCAAGAACGAGCGGGCCGTCATTCAGTGCAGGCTTGCGTCGACGGACCAGTTGATCACGCTCGTGCCCGTGGCTGCGATTCTGGTGGCCAGCATACGGCTGCACTTCCTGAATGTGCTGCTACACCTGAGATATCGCGGGCCGAACGTCATACCTTGCGCGGCCGCGTTCCGGAAGGGGGATGAGATGGGGTGGTTCGAGCACGGCTCGACCATCATTGTGTTCGCGCCAGCAGGGTTCTCGCTCAGCGAGCGAGTGCGCGAAGGAGAGCGCATTCAGATGGGGCAGCCGCTGTTACGGATGCACGAGCACAGCGCGCGATAGCATTTCCTTCGTGTGGTGTGGTGTTGCGTGTTTTAGGGTGTTTTCGTGTGTTCACGAGCCCCGCCACTCGTGATACGTTCTCTCAGCCGCCCGGCGCTTGAGGGCGCCTTCATTCAGCTCTCGATCAAGATGCCCTCAATCGCCGGGCGGCTGAGAGAGAATTCACCATTCGAAGGGCTTACTGATGAAATTCCAACACCCCCGGCGCGCCGCATCCCTTCTTGCCGTAACCCTCACCACCCTCTGCGCAAGCGCCACTCTTTGGTCGCAGCCAGCACCTGCCGCCGACTCCGACCCCGATAGCGTCGCAAACCTCATCACGAGTCTGCGTCTTCAGGAAGGCACAACCCCGGCTCGTGAACGCAAGGGCTGGCGCAAGCCGAAGAAAATCGTGGTGCTCGGCGCGGCATCGCCCGCCCAGCGGGAAGCCTTCGCCGCCGCGGCCCCGGGCGCCAAAATCGTGGTGGTCAAAGACATGGACGCGGCCGCGGTGGCCGCAACCGATGCAGACGTGGTCGTAGGCATCACCAGCTACAAGAATATCTGCGAGCCCGAGGTCATCGACAGCGCCAGGCAGCTTCGGTGGATCCTTTCGATGTCCGCCGGCGTCGAGCGCTGTATCGCCATTGCGTCCGTAGAGAGCAGAGATCTGCTGGTCACAAACCTGCGCGGAGTCGACTCCGCCGCGATCGCCGAGCATGCGGTTTCCTTGGCACTCGCGCTCGCCCGCGGCCTCGACACCTTCGTCACCGACAAGAACGCAGGGCGTTGGAATCGCGACAGTGCTGGCGCCACCAAGATGCAGGTGTTGAACGGCAAGACCGCATTGGTGGTGGGCCTCGGCGGTATCGGCACCGAGGTTGCCATGCGTGCGCACGCGCTCGGCATGAAAGTAATAGCCACGCGCAACAGCGGTCGCACAGGCCCGGACTACGTGAGCTACGTGGGCCCGCCGTCAGAACTGCTCACGCTGGCGAAGACTGCGGATGTCATCGTGAACTGCGTGCCGCTCACCACAGAGACCACCGGCATTTTTAATGCCGCCTTCTTTGCGGTGCTGAAACCCAATGCTTTTTTCATCAACGTGGCCCGGGGCAAGAGCGTGGTCACTGCGGATCTCGTGAGCGCCCTGAATGAACACCGCATTGCCGGCGCGGGGCTCGATGTGGTCGAGCCGGAGCCCCTGCCGCCTGACCACCCGCTCTGGAAATCCCCCAACCTCATCCTGACACCGCATATCTCGTCAGCGTCGGACCTGCCGCCCAGGCAACGTTGGATTATTGCGACCGAGAACCTGCGCCGTTACGTGGCCGGCGAGAAAATGCTGTCGGTCGTGGATTTGAAGCGCGAATACTGAGTCGGCTCCGCGGCGAGGCGGGCGCCGCCGCCGGCCTCGCCATTTGCGCTAAGCTGTGCGTCGCGCGCGGCGATTCGTCGCCCCACCGGAGCCCACGTATGAGCCAACAGGATCTTCGCGAGTTGCTTAGCCAACTCCACACGCGGCTGAGCAGCGATGCCTCGCTGGACGCCGAGGCGCGCGAGCATCTCACCAGCACCCTGCACGACATCGAGAAAGCGCTCGCCCGCAAGGATGTGGCGGCCGCTCCTCACACCTCACGCGTGGAAGCGCTTGCGGTCAAGTTCGAGGCCGATCACCCCGCGCTGGCAGACGTGCTGCGCCAGTTGACCGACCTGCTGGGCAAAGCCGGAATTTAGGCGCCTCTTCGACCCACCGCCTCCACTACAGCTTTCCTTTCCCCAGCACGGGAAGCTCGATGAAGCTTGCGGTGTCCGCTGCGTGCCAGATGCGATGGGTCGCCTTCACGTAGTTTTCGGGCTTTGCGATCAGGATGTTCGGCACGAACGTCTGCGGGTTGCGGTCGTAAAGCGGGAACCACGTGGACTGTATCTGCACCATCAGTCGATGCCCCGGCAGGAACGTGTGGCTAACGTTAGGCAGCGGCAACCGGTAGGGCAGCACCTTTCCAGAGGGAATTGCGCGCGGGTTCGCAGGGTCTTCCCGGTAGCGGCCCCGCAGGATGTCCGCCGAGATCATCTGCTGATAGCCCCCCAGCTTGGGGTGGGCCATCACCTCGGCCGGCCACACGTCGATGAGCTTCACCACCCAGTCCGCATCACTTCCGCTGGTTGAGGCGAAGAGCTGCGCAATGGGTTCGCCCGCCAGGCGCAACGACTCCTTGAGTGGTTCGGTTTCATAGACGAGCACGTCCGTGCGCGAAGCAGCCTGCCGCTGATCGTCCACGAGCCAGTCACCCCACGTCGCATCCGGAGTGTCGGACGACAACGTCGGGAGCTGCCGATACGGCACCGGCTTTGCCGGATCGGAGATGTACTCGTCGTACTTTTCTTGGGCGGCGGCCGCGGGTCGTTCGAAACCGAGCTTGCCACCGGACAGAAGATAGAGACTCTTCGATACCTCGGCGCACCCCTGCGCGCAGACGCGGGGCCACGCATCGTAACGGTGCCATTCGTCAGCGCCCGTTTCATAGACCATCGCGCGCGGCGTATCCGGCTTCGGCGCGTCCTTCAGATAGTGATCGAGGAAGGGCTGCATCACCTGGCGACGAAACGCGATGGCCGTGTCGCCTGCAAACGGGATCTCGCCAAGGGCCCGGCCATCGCGCCGTCCCCCACCGTGGTTCCAGGGCCCGAGCACGAGGTGCACCATCGTGCCGCCCGGGTCTTTCGGCGCCAGCGCCTTGAACAGCGCAGGCCCGCCGTAGATGTCTTCCTGATCGAACAGCCCGGAGACGATGAGCAGGGGCACTTTCAACGGCTCTTTCGCGAGCAGCTTGTCGACGGCCTGGTTCTGCCAGTACGCGTCGTAGGCGGGATGCGCGACGAGCTCCCGCCAGAAGCCGAGCTGATCCAGGCCGCGGGATGCGGCCATGGCGCCGGCCGACCCCGCTCTCAGGTACTCCTCGTACGTGTCCCGCGTGCCGGACCACCACTTCTCATCGTTCTTGCGGGTCGCTTCCTGCGCGTAGATGTATTCGAGGCCGGCATCCTGACGAAACGCGCCGTGATGGAACCAGTCATCTCCCATCCACCCATCGACCATGGGCGCGAACGGCACCGCCGCCTTGAGCGCGGGATGTGGATGCACGGTCGACATGACACTGGTGTAGCCGTTGTAGGAACCGCCGATGGTGCCGACGCGGCCGTTGGACTCGGGCACGTTCTTCACGAGCCAGTCGATGGTGTCGTACGCGTCGGTGGCGTGGTCGACTTGCGTGGGATTGAGCGGGCCCTGAAGCGGCCGGGTCATGACGTAGTCGCCTTCGGAGCCGTATTTCCCGCGCACATCCTGAATCACGATGATGTAGCCCGCGGCGACGGCGGTGTCGTAGTACTGCGGGACAATCGACGCCAGGTGCGGGCTGTTCGAACGCGAAGTGCTTCCGGCTGCGCTGTACGGCGTGCGATCGAGCAGCATCGGGGCGTTCTTTGCGCCTTTCGGCATCAGGATGATCGTGTTCAGCTTCACGCCGTCCCGCATCGGGATCATCTCTTCGCGCTTCACGAAGTCGAAGCTGTCACTGCGGGGTTTGAAAGTCTCGGGCGTTTCGCTGGCGAGGCTCGCGGGTTTCGCGTCGGACGTTAGCGCTGCGGCAGGCAGGGCCAGTAAAAACAAAGCGGACGACAGCGCCACGCAGGCGCCCAGACAGCGGACCGGCAACATTGAGACTTCCTTTCATCGCGCGACGGGACGAACAACCGTAGTTCAGTTTGAGCTTATTAGCGAGGCGATTTGTCGCAGCGACGGCACCCTTCGTCGGGTGACGGTGGACCAGCCAGTGAACGCCTCGCCGGGGCTCACTTCGTGTGTGCAGCACCTGCTACAGTTTGAGCTATTCACCAGAGGGGATCCCCATGATCAGTCGCTCGATGGCATTCACCGGCGCAGTCGCCACGGTGTTCCTAATGAATTTTGCCGATGCGGGAGCAGCGGGCTCCATCCCTGCCGGCGTCAAGGCAGCCGTCGCCGACGCGAGCCGTCCCGATGCGGACAAACAGCGCGACGCGAATCGCAAGCCTGCGGAGACGCTTGCCTTCACGGGCATCAAGAAAGGCGATCACGTTGCGGAGTTGCTGCCGGGTGGCGGCTACTTCACTCGCATTATCAGCAAGGTGGTGGGCGATAAAGGCGTCGTGTACGCCGTAGCACCGCCGAAGCGGCCGAACGCACCAGCGGATGCACCGGAGCCGTCGGCGGCCGTGGCCGCCATTGCGGCCGATGCGGGCTATAAGAACGTTCGCGTGATGACGGCGCGTGTCACGGAGCTCACACTGCCGGAGCCTGTGGACGTAGTCTGGACATCGCTGAACTATCACGACATCCACAACGTGCCCAATGCGGATCTGAAAGCCGTCAACACGACAATCTTCAATGCGCTGAAGCCAGGCGGCACGTACATCGTGATCGACCACGCGGCCGAAAAAGGCTCAGGCGCTCGCGACACCTCGACTCTGCATCGCATCGACCCAGAGATCGTGAAGACGGAAGTGCAGTCGGCCGGCTTCGTGCTCGCAGGCGAAAGCGATGTCTTGCGCAATGCCGAGGACCCGCACACTGCCGGGGTGCGCGATCCTTCCATCCAGGGCAAGACGGATCAGTTCATTCTCAAGTTCAAAAAGCCGGCGAAGTAGCCAACGGGCAGGCGCCGCCGGCTGTCGGCGGCGCCTGCCGCGGTCATCAAAGATCCACGATGGTCTCGAACCCGCCGAAGATCATTCGCTTGCCGTCGAAGGGCAGCTCTTTCGGGTTCATCATGGCTTTGAGTCGCGGGTCCGCCATTACTTTCTTGTTGATGCGGTCGCGCTGCGAGCGGGATTTGTAGACGATCCAGGAAAAG
>JBDTUL010000200.1:0-9883 GCA_040007735.1 Gammaproteobacteria bacterium
CGCCAAAGAGCCCTCAATCGCCGGGCGGCCGGGAAGAGTTCCATTACGGGCAGCAGACAATTGTCCAGTCTCCCCACAGATAACGTTCCCGCACTACACTGCGCCGCGATTTGAAACCTGAAATCAATCGGGGGTCGGGCGGGCACCGATGTTCATGAACTGGCTCCTGAGACGTTTCCTCGCCCTGTGGGTGCGCTTTACGGCGCGCCCGGAAGACGCCGTCGCCCGGCTTCACGGGCGAACCCATCCCCTCTGCTACGTGCTCGAGCGGCGGAGCGTCACCGACCTGGCGGTTCTGCAGAACGCCTGCGTGGCATTGAGGCTGCCGCGTCCCCAGAAACGCCTGGTCGCGCAATCGCGCGAGTTGCGGTCGTTCCTCTACCTGACGCAGCCGCTCGGCATATGGGATGAGCGACTGGATCGGCGGCCGCCGCCCGCGCTCGTGCAGATGGTTCGCACGCTGCGCGCGAATCCGGAGATGGACATCGACCTGGTGCCGATCGCGGTGTACTGGGGCCGTGCTCCGCAGAAGGAAGGCTCGTTCTTCAAGCTGCTGCTGGCGGAGGACTGGGCGCTGACCAGCCGCATCCGCAAGTTTTTCCAGGTCCTGTTCAACGGCCGCAATACGCTCATCGAGATTTCCGAGCCCGTGTCACTGCGCAGTCTTCTGGGCGAAGACGCCGGTGTGGATATGCAGGGTCGTCGCGTAGCGCGCGCCCTTCGCAATCAATTTTCCCGCCAGCGCACCGGCCGCATCGGGCCGGACCTGTCACACCACAGAACCATCCTCACACGCGTGCTTCGCACGCACGCCGTGCGTTCTGCCGTGGCGGCGGAGATGCGTGAGAAGAAGATCACGCGTCGCCAGGCGATGATGCAGGCTCAGAAGCACGCTAAGGAAATCGCCGCGAACTATTCGCACGCATTCGTGCGGTTCCTCGAGTTTGCGCTCACGCGGTTGTGGAACAGGCTGTACGACGGCGTGGTCGTCTCTCACATCGACACCCTCGAGCGGGTCGCGAAAGATCACGAAGTGGTCTATGTGCCGTGCCATCGCAGCCACATGGATTACCTGCTGCTGTCATACGCCATCTTCCGGCAGGGCTTCGCTATTCCGCACATCGCGGCGGGCATCAATCTCAACCTGCCGGTGGTCGGGCGGCTCTTGCGCAAGGGCGGGGCGTTCTTCATTCGCCGCACGTTGCGTGGAAGTGCGCTGTACACCGTGGTCTTCACCAACTATCTCGCGGCCATCATGGCTCGCGGGCATTCCATCGAGTACTTCATCGAGGGCGGGCGCAGCCGTACGGGGCGCCTGCTGCAACCGAAGACTGGAATGCTGTCGATGACCGTGCGTAGCTTCCTTCGGCACCCGCAACGGCCCGTGGTGTTCCTGCCTGTGTATTTCGGCTACGAGCGCGTCGTGGAAGGCTCCACATACATCGGTGAGCTGTCTGGCAAGCCGAAGGAAAAAGAGAGCGTGTGGGGTCTGCTCGGCACGTTCTCGAAGCTCAAGGAGCGATTCGGCCGCGTGTACGTGAACATCGGCGAGCCCATTCTGCTTGCCGAGGTGCTGGAGCAGTTCGAGCCTCAGTGGCGAAAGCGCGCGCTGGAAGACGATTCGCGCATGCCGTGGATCAGCCCCGCAGTGGATGTGGTTGCGGGCCGCATCATGCGCAACATCAATTCCGCTGCAGCGGTGTCGCCGATCAATCTGCTCGCCGTTACGTTGCTGGCGACGCCTCGTCAAACATTGCCCGAGTTGGACCTGTTGCGTCAGCTCGAGTTATACCTCGCGCTCCTGCGCAGTTTCCCCTACAGCGATCGAGTGACAGTGACTGAGCTCGCGCCTGCCGGGATTCTGGCGTACGGCGAGACCATGAAGGTGGTCACTCGCGAGAAGCACCAGCTAGGGGATCTCGTGCGCATGCGCGAAGAGAGCGCGGTGCTCGCCACATACTTCCGCAACAATGTGCTGCATCTGTTCGCTATGCCTTCGTTGATCGCGTGTGCTTTCGACAGCAATGCCACGATGCGCACAGAAGACATTCAACGCATGGCGTGGCGCATTTATCCCTACATTGCCTCGGAGCTGTTCCTGCGTTGGAACGAAAGCGAGCTGCCCGGCGTGGTGGAGAACGTGCTCGCTGCGCTTGCCACACACGGCCTCATCGAGGCCACTGCGGATGGCACCGTGTGGCGCCGACCACCGCCGAGTTCAGCGCAGGCCATACAACTTTCCCTGCTTGCGCAGGCCACTATCCAGACCATCGAGCGATATTATCTCGCAGTCGCCCTGCTTCTGCGGGCGGGCAGCGGAGAGATCACGCAGTCCGCGCTCGAGCAGCGCTGCCAGCTCATGGGGCAGCGGATGACCATGCTCTACGGATTCAATTCGCCGGAATTCTTCGACCGGACCATGTTCGAGAACTTCATCGACCTGCTGAGGGCGCGCGGCGTGGTGCGCGTCGCCTCGGGCGGGACGCTGGAATTCGACGAAGTGCTGCGCCATGTGGCGGCCGATGCGCAACTCGTGCTCAACGAGCAGATCAGGCACAGCATCCTGCAGGTGACGCACGCCTAGGCCCGGAAAGGGCCGGTTGGGCGCATTGCTACGAGTCTCGGGGACGTGCGAGACTCCGGCGCAAATAGAGAAGAACTTCTAGAGGCTAGGCGAGACTGGACGAATGGGCGGCTCACGGTTTGGGGCTGCTTCGATGTAATCGACGTCCCACCCAATTGGAAGCGGGGGAGCAGCATGAGGAAAGAGCACAGCAAGTGTCGCAGGCGCCTCAGTGCCGCGGCAGTTGCCACGGCGGCCGTCGGCAGTCTCATGGGGTCCGGTGCGCAGGCGCGGGATTTCCAGAGCGCCAGCGGCGATCTCAAGGGCAGCTGGGACACAACCTTGTCCTACGGCCAGGCCTGGCGCGTACAGGACCCCGATTGCAACCTCATCGCCACCGCTGACGGCGGGTGCGGGCGTTCCGCGAACATCGACGACGGCAATCTCAACTATCGCAAAGGCCTTTTCAGCCAGGCCTGGAAGCTCGTCAGCGAACTGTCGGTCGAGAGCGGGCACTTCGGCGCCTTCGTGCGCGGGTCCGCGCTCTACGACATGCAGACCGCCGACAAGGACACCGACCGGACCCCGTTGCCCAGGGATTCGAAAGATCTCGTCGCCGACTATGTGCGGCTGCTCGATGCCTTCGCGTACGCGCGGTTCAACCTCGGCTCCATGCCGTCGGAGCTGCGGCTGGGTCGGCAGGTGCTGAGCTGGGGTGAGAGCACGTTCATCCAGGGCGGCCTCAACACCATCAATCATTTCGACGTGGCGGCGCTGCGCGTGCCGGGCTCGGAACTGAAGGAAGCTTTCCTGCCGCAGGAAATGGCGGTCTTCAACCTGCAGTTCAACGACAGTCTCAGCACGCAGCTCGTCTACCTGCTCGACTGGAACGAGACCAAGCCGGAACCGGCAGGCTCCATGTTCGGTGTGAACGATTTCGCCACCCCCGGTGGCAATCGTGTGCTGCTCGGGTTCGGTGCGTTCTCTGACCAGGGTGTGGATTTCCGCCCGCTCGGCGGCCCGCTGATCACGGATTTCCAGAACGTGCAGCGCCTGCCCACGCGCGATCCGGAGTCGAGCGGCCAGTTCGGCGTCAACTTCAAGTACTACGCGCCGGGCTTCAACAACGGCACGGAGTTCGGTTTCTACTTCCTGAACTATCACAGCCGGCTGCCCCTCATCTCCGGGCAAACGGGCACGCAGGCGGGCGTGGGCAATGCCTTCGGTGCGTTGAATGCGGTGGGCGCGGCCGCGCAGGCGCTGGCTGCCGGGTTGCCTGTCAATGCTGCCGTGGCAACGGCTACAGCGCTGGGCGTCAGTCGTTCGCAGCTTGCCGGCGGCAATCTCAGCCCGGAACTGGCGCAGGCCTACGCCACCATCGGCGCGAACACACAGCTGGCAGGCGGCAACGTCACCTCGCAGGCCACCAATATCGCCACGCACGAATATGCGAAGACGGCCGGTTACTTCACGGAATATCCCAAGGACATCCGGCTCATCGGTTTGTCCTTCAACACGCAGTTGCAGTCTTCAGGCATCGCCCTGCAGGGCGAAGTGGCCTTCCGCAAGAATCAGCCCCTGCAGTACGACGATGTGGAACTGCTGTTCGCGGCGCTCTCGCCGTTCGAGCTGGGTCTCGGGCAACTGCGCGGAACGCCGGTTCCGCTGGGGTGCGTGGCAGACAATCCGGCCACGCCCGGCGTGGATGAATCTTCGGTTGCCCGCTGCAATCAGCTGGGCGCGTTCGGGCTGAACCAGGAAATTCGCGGCTGGGAAGTGCACGACACCTGGCAGGCGCAGTTCACCGCCACCCGCACGTTCGCAAACCTGCTGCACGCGTCGCAGATGGTGCTGGTGTTCGAAGGCGCGTTCAACCGCATCAATGGGCTCGAAGACAAATTCAGTGGTGGGCCCGTCGGCCGCGGCCTGCGTTACAACACGCCCGGCACGTCGGTCAGCGGTAATCCGGAGCTGGCCTCCAAGCATTTTGGAGAAGTCGAGCCGGGTGATCGCTTTGCAGATCCCACCGCGTGGGGCTATCGCATCGCCGGCCGCCTCGAATATCCGAGTCTGATCGGCGCCTGGAACATCCTGCCGCGTTTCTCCTGGGCTCACGACGTCAACGGCACCTCACCGGGGCCCGGCGGCAATTTCATCGAGGGGCGCTACGGCCTCACGCTCGGCGTGGGCGCGAGTTTGCGTGCGACGTGGGAGCTGGATGCGGCGTACACGAAATTTGGGGGCGCGGGCCGATACAACGATCTCAACGACCGCGATTTCGCGGCGCTGAGCGTCAAGGTGTCGTTCTGATAGTGTGAGGGCGGCTCAATGTTGAACAAGAACTCCTGGATCGTGGCGGCCCTGCTCTGTGTCGCCCTGCCTGCCTGGTCTGCCGCCACTCCGGAAGAAGCGGCACGGCTCGGCGCAGACCTCACGCCGCTCGGCGGTGAAAAGGCCGGTAATGCGGACGGCACCATTCCCGCCTGGGCAGGCGGCATCAAGACACCGGCGGACGCGGGCTTTCCCAACTACAAGACCGGCCAGCACCATCCAGACCCGTTCGCGAGCGACAAGCCTCTCTTCACCATCACCCCCGACAACATGGGGCAGTACGCCGCCAAACTGACGGAGGGGCACAAGAAGCTGCTCCAGACGTACAAGGGCACGTACAAGATGGTCGTGTATCCCACGCACCGGAGCGCGGCGTTTCCGCAGCGAATCTATGACGCCACCAAACGTGTGGCCACCACCGCGAATCTCGTGCCCGGCGGCAACGGCGTCACGGGCGCGGTTGAAGGCATTCCGTTTCCGATTCCGAAGCAAGGTGTGGAAGTGTTCTGGAACCACTTGTTGCGCTATCGCGCAGACACGGCAGAGCGCTACATCGGCCAGGCGCCGGTCACGGCCGGTGGCGATTACACGCTCGTGAAGTTTCACGATGACTTCCTGTTCCAGTACTCAGTGCCCGGCATGTCCGAGCAGGCGCTGGATAACGTGCTGGCGTTCTTCATCCAGGAAACCACGGCGCCCGCGCGGCTCGCGGGCGAGATTCTGCTGGTGCACGAGACGCTGGATCAGTCGAAGGAAAATCGCCGCGCGTGGGTTTACAACCCCGGGCAGCGCCGCGTGCGCCGGGCACCCAATGTGGCGTTCGACAATCCGGGCACGAACGCAGACAACCTGCGCACCACCGACCAGTTCGACATGTACAACGGCAGCCCTGAGCGTTACGACTGGAAGCTCATCGGCAAGAAAGAAATCTACGTTCCGTACAACGCGTACAAGCTCCACAGCAACACGCTGAAGTACAGCCAGCTGCTGACAAAGAACCACATCAACCAGGATTTCGCTCGCTACGAGCTGCACCGGGTGTGGGTGGTGGATTCCACGCTGAAGGCCGGCACCAGCCATCTCTACAGCCGCCGCACGCTCTACGTGGATGAAGACTCGTGGCAGATCCTGGCGGTGGATTGCTACGACCGCCGCGGCCAGCTGTATCGCGTGCAGGAAGGCCATGCCATCAACTACTACGAGCTGCCGAACCTGTGGACCACGCTCGAGCTGGTGATGGATCTCTCGAACGGCCGGTATCTTGCGCTCGGCCTGCAGAACGAAGAGCAGCGCTCGTACGACTTCACCATCAAGCGCACGCCGGCGGACTATCAGCCGAATGCGTTGCAGCGGCGAGGAGTTCGCTGATCCGCGCGGTCGCGTGTACATCCAGACACTGATGCTGCGCATCGGCGTTGCGGCGGTCTTCGCTACCTCGCTGCTCATTGCCGCGCACGCGGCGGTTGTCGATCCCGGCGTGTTGCCAGCCGAACAGGCAACACTGGCGTCTCGCTCTCTGTTGCTGGATATCGCTCAGGCGGGCTCGCGGCTCGTGGTGGTTGGCGAGCGCGGTCACGTGCTTCTCAGTGACAACCGCGCGCAGACCTGGCGGCAGGCGCGGAGCGTGCCCACGCAAGACCTGCTCACCGGCGTTTGTTTCTCGGATGAGCGGCACGGTGTCGCCGTCGGCCACGACGAGGTCGTGCTGATCACCGCGGATGGCGGGGAAACCTGGTCGCGCCAGCACTACTCGCCCGAGGCCCAGCAGCCTTTGCTCGATGTCCTGTGTAACGGGAATGAGGCCATCGCGGTGGGGGCGTACGGCACATATCTCGTCAGCTCGGATTCCGGTGCCACGTGGGCCGAGCGGAAATTCGAAGCGAAGAAGCGGCAGGGGCTTCAGCCCGGCGCGCAGAAAGTGCCCGGTGCAAAGGATTCCGGTACGCAGAAATCGGGTGCGCATCAGCCGAACGAGCCCGGCTCCTCGACGGCCCGTGTGGCAGGTCCGCCCCTGGTGCAGGCCCCCACGCACGACGCCGACGAATATCTCGGCGAAGACTTCCATCTCAACCGCATCGTCGGTGCTTCCGGCTCGCGTCTCTACATTGCCGGCGAGGCAGGTCATCTCTATCGCTCGGACGATGCGGGCACTACCTGGGTCGAGCTGCCCTCTCCCTACGAGGGCTCGTTCTTCGGCGTGTTGCCGCTCAACGGCGAATCGCTGCTGGCTTACGGGCTCAGGGGTCATCTGTTCCAGTCCGATGATGGCGGCTCGACGTGGCGCGAGATCAAGACCGGCACGCAGGCGATGCTCAACGACGCCGCCCGCTTGCCCGGCGGCGGCATTGTTGTCGCGGGGCTTTCGGGCGCATTGCTGGTGAGCCAGGACAACGGCGCTACGTACACGCTTCGACAGCAGAGCGATCGCAAAGGGTTGTCGGCTGTGCTGCCGGTCGGGCCCACAGAACTCGTGGCGGCCGGTGAGGGCGGCGTGAAGCTCATCGCGCTGAAGGCTGGGCCATGAGCCGCGGGGACCTGACCCCCGTGGCGATTGAGGCCAAGCCATGAGCGCGGGTGGAGCCGGCCAGGGGAGCGCGCAGGGCAACGGCCCCGTTGCCGCACGTCTCGAGCACCTCATCTTTGGTCATCGCGGCCTGATCATCGTTGTGTTCGCGGTGCTCACCGCGGCATTCGGCTGGCTGGCCGCTCGCGGCCTGCACATCGATGCGTCCTTCACGAAGCAGCTTCCGAAACAGCACGAGTACATGCAAACGTATCTCGCGCCCGAGGTTGCCGAGTTCAGAGGCGCAAACCGCGTGCTCATCGCGCTGATCGCGCGCGACGGCAACATGTTCACGCCCGGGTTCTTCGATGCACTGAAACGCGCGACCGACGAAGTCATCGTGATGGATGGCATCGATCGCGGCCGCGTGCAGTCGCTGTTCACACCGAACGTGCGCTACCTCGAAGTGGTCGAGGATGGCATCGAAGCGGGCAACGTCATTCCCGCCGAATTCTCGCCGACAGCGGCGGCGCTCGCGACGGTGCGCGAAAATATTCTCAAGGCGGGCATCGTCGGCCGGCTGGTCGCCACGGATTTCTCCGGTGCGCTCGTGAGCGCCGTGGTGCTGGAGGAAAACGCAAACGGCGCGCGCGTCGACCCCATCCGCCTGGCGCATGAGCTGGAAGAGAAGGTTCGCCGGCGCATCGAGGGCACGGGCGCGGATGTCGGCGTCCAGGCATCGACGGATGCTGCTGGCGAGCGCTTGGGCACACACGAGGAAAGCGCCGCGGGCATCGACGTGCGCATGATCGGTTTCGCCAAAGTGATGGGCGACATTGCGGATGGCGCGTTGTCCGTCATCGTGTTCGCTGTCAGCGCACTCGTGCTCACGTTGCTGGCGGTGTGGCTGTACTGCCAATCCTTCCGTGTGGCGCTGGTTCCGGTCGGGTGCTCAGTGGTCGCGGTTGTGTGGCAGCTCGGCACACTCGTCCTGCTGGGGTATGGAATCGATCCACTGGGCTTGCTGGTGCCGTTCCTGATCTTCGCCATCGGCGTGAGCCACGGCGTACAGAAGATCAGTGCGGTGAGCGACGCAGCCTTCGCCGGTCTCGACAGCATGGAAGCGGCCCGCCGCACGTTCCGGCAATTGCTGGCGCCGGCCATCGTGGCGCTGCTCGCGGATCTGGTGGGTTTCATCACCATTCTGCTGATCCCGGTGCAGGTCATCCGGGAGATGGCGGTCACGGCGAGCATCGGCGTTGCCATCGTCATTCTCACGGATCTCGTGCTACTGCCCGTGCTCGTGTCGTATGTGCGCTTTCAAGATAACTATCGGCAGCGCGTAGAGCGGCGCCAGCAGAAACTGGCCTCGCTATGGCATTCACTGGCGAAGATCACGAATCGCGGTCCGGCGATGGTCATCATCGTGATCTCGGCACTGCTCGGCGTGGCGGGCTGGTGGAAAGGCCGCGAGACGCCCATAGGCGATACGCAGGCAGGCGTTCCGGAACTGCGTGCGGATTCCCGCTACAACGTGGACAGCGACGTCATCACGTCGAAATTCTCTATCGGCGTCGACATCCTGACGGTCATCGCGGAGACCGCCGAGCCCGCCTGCGTCAGCTACGACCTGATGACCGCTATCGATCGCTTCGGCTGGCACATGCAGAACGTCGAAGGCGTGCAGGAAGTGATCACGCTGCCCTTCATAGCCAAGACCGCTATCGCCGGCTGGAACGAGGGCAGCCTCAAGTGGCGCAACATTCCACGCGAGCAGGCGCAGCTCACCCAGTCCACACGCTACATCGAGACCAGCACGGGGCTGCTGAACGGCGACTGCAACGTGGTGCCGGTCATGCTGTTCCTGAAGGACCACCGCGCCGAGACCATCGAGCGCACGGTCGCCGCCGTCAAGGCATGGCGAGAGGCGAACCCGACGCCCGGCGCGCAATTCAAGCTTGCGGCTGGCAACGTGGGCGTCATGGCCGCCACGAATGAAGAAGTGAAGGCGAAAGAGTTTCCCATCCTGGCGGGCGTGTTCCTGTCAGTGATCGTGATGTGCTACGTAACGTTCCGCTCGGTGCTGGGCACGGTGCTCGTGGTTGTGCCGCTCGCGCTGGTGTCGGTGCTGGTGTATGCCGTGATGGAACTCGTCGGCATCGGGCTCAAGATTTCCACGCTGCCCATGGTGGCGCTGGGGGCGGGCATTGGCGTCGACTACGGGATCTACCTGTTCAGTCGCATGCAAGGCTTTCTCAACGAAGGGTTGAGCGTGCGCGATTCGTATGAGCGCACACTGCGTGTTACCGGCGCCAGTATCATCTTCACCGGCATTACTCTCGCCATTGGCGTCGTTACGTGGGTGTTCTCGCCGCTGAAGTTTCAGGCGGATATCGGCGTGATGCTCACGTTCATGTTCCTGGTGAACATGCTGGGGGCGATCATTTTGCTGCCGGCGCTGGCGGCGTGGCTGGTGCCGGGGCGCT
>JBDTUL010000201.1:0-9879 GCA_040007735.1 Gammaproteobacteria bacterium
TGGAAGCGCTCGGCGAGGTGCAGGAAACCGCGGATTTCTTTACGGTGTACTGCGACGACTACGAGCGCCAGAATTTCGATCACGAGTTACCCGACGATCCGCTGCCCGGCCATCACAGCCACAATCGTTCTGTGATGAAGCCGTACGGCGTGTGGGTAGTCATCACGCCGTTCAACTTTCCGTTCGCGCTCGCGGGCGGGCCGGTCGCGGCAGCTCTGGTCACGGGCAACACCGTTGTGTTGAAGGGCTCGACGGATACACCCTGGTCCGGCCGGCTGCTGGCGGACTGTCTGCGAGAGGCCGGCATCCCACCTGGGGTATTCAACTATCTGTCAGGCAGCGGCCGCACGGCCGGCGAGGCGCTGGTGAATCATCCCGACACAGCGGGCATCACCTTTACCGGTTCCCATGAAGTGGGAATGCAGATTTATCGGCGCATGTGCACCGGCGCCTGGCCGCGGCCTTGCATCGCCGAGATGGGCGGCAAGAATCCGGTCATCGTGAGTGCAGGGGCGGACCTGGATCGCGCCACGGTGGGCATCATTCGCTCCGCGTTTGGCCTCAGCGGGCAAAAGTGTTCGGCGGCGTCGCGCGTCTACGTGCACGAGAAGGTCGCCAACCGGCTCATCGAGCGGCTCGTCGCGGAAGCCGCCAAAATCAAAGTGGGTGACCCGACACAGCGCGAGAACTGGATGGGGCCGGTGATCAACGAGCGTGCGTGGAAGAACTATGCACGCTACGCGCTCGAGCTGAAAATAGACGGGGGCCGTATTCTCACGGGTGGCACGCATCCCTCGGAAGACGCGCTTGCAGACGGTTTCTATTGCACGCCCACTCTCGTCGAAGCGCCGCTCTCGCATACCTTGTGGCAGCAGGAAATGTTTCTGCCTATTCTCATGGTCGCGCGCGTCAGCGACCTCGACACCGCCATGTCCCTCGCCAACACCACATCACTCGGGCTCACCGCTGGGTTCTATGGCGACCCTTCGGAGGTCAGCTGGTTCTTCGAACACATCGAAGCCGGCGTCACGTATGCCAACCGGCCGCAGGGCGCGACCACCGGCGCGTGGCCCGGCTATCAACCCTTCGGCGGCTGGAAGGGCTCCGGCAACACCGGCAAAGGAATTGCCTCGGCCTACTACCTGGCCCTTTATCAACGCGAGCAGTCCCAGACGCTCGTGGAATAACATGGAGATTGCCGCAATGAACGACACTCACGCGAAGAACACCCTGCCCGGCCCGAAGGCGCGCGCGCTCATCGAGCGCGATCGCAAGGTCGTCTCACCCAGCTACGTGCGCGACTATGAGTTCGCCATGAGCCATGGCCGCGGCTCCGAGGTGTGGGACGTCGATGGCAACCGGTTCGTGGATTTCGCAGCGGGCATTGCTGTGTGCTCCACGGGGCATTGTCATCCTCAGGTGGTGGATGCCATCAAGAAGGCCACCGATCACTTTCTTCACATCTCGTCCGACTATTGGCATGAAGGGCAGGTGCGGCTCGCGGAGGTTGTGGCTGAGTTGGACCCGGTTAGCGGGCCAGCCGTGTCGTTCTTCGCGAACTCCGGTGCTGAGGCGGTCGAGGCTGCTTTGAAGCTTGCGCGATACGCCACGGGACGTTCGCGATTCATTGGGTTTCTGGGTGGATTTCACGGCCGCACCATGGGGGCGTTGTCGTTCACGGCCAGCAAATACACGCAGCAGAAGCGCTACTTTCCCGCCATGCCGGGCGTGACTCACGTGCCGTATCCCAACCCCTATCGGCCTGTGTTCGTGGGGGGCGATCAGGGTCAGGCCGTCATTTCGTATATCGAGCAATTATTTGAGCGGAACGTTCCCGCAGATGAGGTTGCTGCGATTCTGGTCGAGCCGATCCAGGGTGAAGGCGGGTACGTGGTGCCGCCAGACGGCTTTCTCGCTGGGCTGCGCGCTCTGTGCGACCGCCATGGCATTTTGCTGATATTCGATGAGGTGCAGGCCGGCATCGGGCGCACGGGCAAGATGTTCGCCTGGCAGCACTCTGGTGTGAAGCCGGACATTCTCACCTTGGCGAAGGGCATTGGGTCTGGATTGCCCATCGGGTTGGCTGTCGGCGCCAGGCATGTGATGGAAAAATGGGCTCCAGGTGCGCATGCGAACACTTTCGGTGGCAATCCGCTGTGCTGTGCCGCTGCGCTGGCGACATTGGATCTCGTGAAGAACGGCTATGCCGAGAATGCGCATCGCATGGGCGCGCGGATCATGGAGCGGCTGACCGGCCTTGCGAAGAAATTCGACGTCATCGGCGACATCCGCGGCAAGGGGTTGATGATTGGCGTGGAGTTCGTTACGGACCGTGCGACGAAAGCGCCGGCCAAAGCGTTCGCGACGAAGCTGGTGCAGCGGGCGTTTCAGAATGGGGTGCTGATGCTCGAATGTGGCGCCAGCGGCATTCGCATCATTCCGCCGCTGATGATTGAAGCGGCGCTCGTCGACGAGGGCATGGATCGGCTCGAGCTGTCGATGAAAGATGCGCTGGCGGAGACGCGTTAGTGCGGGGAGCGGCGGGGGGAGACTGCTCGGGCGTGCTTGCTCCGCGTGCACTACTGGCGTTGCTGCTACTTGCCGCCCTGCTCTCTTCGCCTGCGCACGCGCAGCGCCAGGCGGTGCTGAAGCAGATTGACGTTCCGCATAACTACTATTTCCGCGAAATGTATCTGCCGCAGCTGACTAGCGGCCCAAGTGCCGTTGCATTCTCTCCGGACGGGCGTTCGCTCGTCTATTCCATGCAAGGCAGCCTCTGGAAACAGAGCATCGATTCAACCACCGCCGAGCAACTAACCTCGGGTCCTGGCTATGATTTCCAGCCTGACTGGTCACCTGACGGCAAACGCATCGCCTTCGTTCGCTACGACACCGATGCGATGGAACTCGCCGAGCTTGATTTAGCGACAGCGCAAACAACGCAGCTCACGAACAATCGCGCGGTGAATGTGGAGCCTCGCTGGTCTCCCGATGGGCAGCAACTTGCGTGGGTGTCGACAGCGGGCACCGGTCACTTTCACGTGTTCGTTGGCAAGTATGCGGCTCACGAGGCTGGCGGCGCGGCTGACGCTCGTAGCGACAGCCGCGTTGACGGCACCGCCCACGCTGGTAGCCGCAGCGACATTGCCGGCACTGGAGTAGCAGTGGCCCTCAGCGGCGCGGCGGTCTGGCCAGAGCGCCGCAGCCGCGTCGCGCGCTACTACTACGGCCCGTTCGATCACGAGCTGAGCCCAACCTGGTCGCCCGACGGAAAGGAACTCATCTATGTCGGCAACCCCGAGTCGGTCTACGGCACCGGCGGCATCTGGCGACGCGCAATGAGCGCCTCCGCCGAGCCCGTTGCCATTCGACTCGAAGAAACCACCTGGAAAGCCCGCCCCTCCTGGTCCCCGGACGGCAAGCGCGTGCTCTATTCCTCGTACGCAGGCCGGCAATGGCATCAGCTATGGGTCACCACTGGGGCGGGTGGCGGCGATGCGCTACCCCTCTCCTATGGCGACTTCGACACAACCAACGCCCGGTGGTCTCCGGACGGCGCGCGTATCGCCTGCATCTCCAACCGAAACGGCGGTACAGAGATCTGGCTGCAGGAAATTCTCGGCGGCGCCCAGCGCAAGCTCGAAATTCGCGAAAGGCACTATCGCCAACCGATGGGTGAGCTCAGTGTGCAAACGCTCGACGCAGACGGCCGCCCCGTCCCCGCGCGCATCGCCATTGTCGCCTCGGATGGACGCGCCTACGCACCCGACGACGCGTGGGTGCACGCCGACGACGGCTTCGACAGGCGCCGCTCAAAGTTTGAAACGCACTACTTCCACACCCCCGGCGAGGCCAGAATTCAACTCCCGGTCGGCCCAGCCTCGATAACCGTGTGGCGCGGTCTCGAAACCCAGGTCGAGCACCGCTCAGTGCAGGTGAGTGCCTCAACAGCGCAAACACTCCAGATCAAACTTCAATCGCTAACACTGCCCGCGAACTGGGCCCAGGCCTGGCAGAGCGCCGACGTTCACGTGCATATGAACTACGGTGGCACCTATCGCAACACACCCGAACGACTGGTTCAGCAGGCTGCGGCCGAAGATCTCGACGTGGTGTTCAACCTCGTCGTCAACAAAGAGCAGCGAATCCCGGACATCGCATACTTCTCGCCGCAGCCCGACCGTGCGACAACACCTTCAGTGCTTCTGTCGCACGCACAGGAGCACCACACCAGCTACTGGGGACATCTCGGCCTGCTCGGCCTCAACGATCATTTCCTGATGCCGGATTTCGCGGGCTACGCCAACACCGCGTCGGCGAGTCTCTATCCGACGAACGGCGCGATTGCAGACCTGGCACACGCGCAGAACGCACTGGCCGGCTACGTGCATCCCTTCGATGACCCGCCGGACCCTGCGTCGAAAGCCCCGCTCACCAACGCGCTCCCCATCGATGTGGCGCTCGGGAAGGTGGATTACTACGAGGTACTCGGCTTCAGCGAACACCGCACTTCGGCGGCTGTCTGGTATCGCTTGCTCAACTGCGGATTTCGCCCCGCGGCCGCGGCCGGCACAGATGCCATGGCCAATTACGCCTCGCTCCGCGGGCCAGTAGGCATGAATCGCGTTTACGCGCTCACCGGCAATGCGGGCACGCCATCACAACGCACGGCCAACTGGCTCGCCGCTCTGCGCGCGGGCCGAACGATGGCAACCAATGGGCCGCTGCTCGGGCTGACGGTCGAAGGCCAACCGCCGGGTTCCGAAATCACTCTGACGCCCACTCAAACGCAGCTGCGTTTCAAAGGCTTTCTGCGGTCTATTGTTCCGGTCGATCACCTTGAGATAGTGACTAGCGACCGGGTGGTTTTGCCCATCAAGACCAATAGAGTGCGCACGAGCGCGGACTTCGAGGGGCAGGTATCGGTGAAGGGTAACGGCTGGGTGTTGGTGCGGGCCTGGAATGAGGGGGCCACTCCTGAGATTCTGGACCTTTACCCGTATGCCACGACCAATGCGGTGTTCTATCAGACGCCGGGGGTGGAGACGCATTGCGCGAAGGATGCTGATTTTTTTGTAGCCTGGCTGGATCGACTTGAATCCGCTGCCTCAGCCCACGATGGGTATAACACCGCCGCTGAACGCGACGCGGTGTTGAAGGAGATCAAGGCGGCGCGTGTAGTTATGGCAGGGCGGCGCTGAGAATGTAACGGGCCTCTCTCCAGCCGCCGCGCGATTGAGGGCTTCTTGAAGCAGCATCAAGAGCCCTCAATCGCCGGGCGGCTGAGGGAGAAACTCTAAGTTAGATAACCGTTCTGAAATAACTCCGCACTAAAAATCGCAAACACCTTCCGCAACCCCGCCACGATCTCATTGATATCGTCGCGAGTGGCAATCAGGGGTGGTGTCACCATGATCCAGTCGCCGAACTTGCCGGCGTGCGTGCGGCGCCCATAGATCAGCAACCCCTCATCGCGGGCAATCGCCTGGATGCGCCCCAGCGCATCGAACGTACGCGGCAACATGGCGCGCGTCGCGGGGTTGGCCACAATCTCCACCGCATTCAGCATCCCGAGCCCGCGCACATCACCCACAATCGGGAGCTCGTCTTTCAGAGTGTCGAGTTGAGCCCGCAGATAGACGCCCATCTCATCGGCACGATCGATGAGTCCGCGCTCGATGGTTTCCTCCAGCACTGCCAACCCAACCGCGCACGCCAGCGGATGCCCCTTATGCGTGTGCCCCACATGAAACCCGCCGGCCGCAACGACCGCGTCCACCAATCGTGAAGGCGCCAGGAACGCCGCAAGTGGGCAATACCCGCCGCCAATTCCCTTCGCCAGCGTCACGAGATCCGGCTTGGCCTCGGGCCACCAGTGAGCTGCAAGAAAGCGCCCCGTGCGCCCCGCTCCACTGATGGTCTCGTCATAAATCAGGAGCACGCCAAACTCATCGCAAATCTCGCGAACGCGGTTGTAGTAGGCGGCCGGTGCGTAGTCCGCTCCACCGCAAAAGCCCATCACAGGCTCGAGAATGAACGCGAGCACGCTCGCCGCGCCCTCAGCCAGAATCTTCTCGCGCAAAGTCTCTGCGCATGCGAGCGAGTTGGACAACCCATCCACACCCGCGGGGGACCTATAGCTCCACGGCGCTGGTACGTGAATTCCTTCCTGACCGGCCGGGATCAGCGCGGCGTAAGCCGGCTCTGCGCAGAGCGCCATGGTGGCTCGCGTGCTCCCGTGATACGAAGGATTGCGGCTGATCACCTTGAACCGCGACGCCTGCCCCACCGCCAGCGCGTAGCGCCGCGCGAACTGCAGGCACTTCTCCACCGCCTCAGAGCCGCTCGACACGAAGAACGAACAATCGAGACCCAGGCCAGCCTGCTCGGCGATGCGCGCGCTCAACCGAACGTTGCTCTCGCTTTCGAACGCGGTGGGGTAAGCGAAGCAAACGCGCGACGCCTGCTCCTGCATGGCGTGCAGCACGTGCGCGTTGCCGTGGCCCAGGTTCACCGCGACGGGCCCTGAGGTCACATCGATGTAGCGGCGGCCATCAGTGTCCCAGACATGCAGACCCTGCGCGCGGCTCACACGCGCAAGCTTGGATTCTCCCGCGCCAGTCCAGAAGCGTTGGATTCCGCCAGTGCCAGCGCCAGTGCCAGTGCCAGTGCCACCGGCCGCGCCGCCCGGCCGAGCGCTCCCGCTCTCCTCAGACTTGCTCGCCACTGCGCAAAACCTCTCAGTTGACCTTCAAATGCTGCCCATACCAATCCAGATACCGCCGCACGCGGTCGGCGCGAAACCCCGGCCGGTCGAACCCATGCTTTTGCCCCGGATAGAGCACCAGCTGAGTCGGCACATGAAGCCGTCGCAGCGCCTGGTACATCTGCTCCGAGCCGATGGGCGGGACGTTGTTGTCATCGGTGCCCACCATGAACAACGTCGGCGTGGTTATGCGGTCCGCATGTAGAAACGGAGATGACAGCCGCACCCAGCGCTCCGTCTGCTCCCAAGGCAACCCGAGCTCGATCTCCCATTCGCGCACGTATTGATCCGACCCGTAGCCTGCAAGCATGTTGCCCATGCCGGCGCCGCTGGTGGCCGCCTTGAAACGCGTGTCTGAGGAAATGACGTAGTCGGTGAGAATGGCGCCGTAGCTCCATCCGCCCACGCCCAGCCGCTGCGGATCTGCAATTCCCACGGTGACCACATAGTCCGCGGCGGCAAGAATATCCGGCACATCCGCATGGCCCCAATCCCCGAACAACATCTTCTGATACTGATAGCCGCGCCCCGAACTGCCGCGCGGATTCGGCGCCACGACCACATAGCCGTTCGTCGCGAGCATCTGCCACGTGAAATCGAACTCATGCTGATGTTGCGCGACCGGGCCCCCATGCAGCCGCAGAATAGTAGGGCGCCGTCCCGGTGCGGTGGGCCCCGGTGGCAGCAGCATGAGCCCGCGAACCAATACGCCATCCGCACTCTTGAACTGAATGGCGCGCGCCGGTGCCAGCTCAACCTCGCGCACCCAGGCATCGTTGTGATGGGAAAGCGGTCGCAGACTGCGACCTTCCAAAGCCGCAAGCTCACTGGGCCGATCTATCGTTTCGTGCACGACGGCCACTCGGCCTCGCGGCCCCATATCGAACGCACTCACCACGCCGCCTGGCGCCGTCAGCCGCTCCACCTGGCCATCACGCACGCGGACACGGGCCAGCACCATGCTTAGATCGTCTTCCAGCCGGAAGTAGATCGATTTGCCGTCCGCAGACCACTGCGGATCGATTGTGTTGCGATCGACCGCTGCAGTGGGCAGCTTTGCCTCACCTTCCGCCTGCGCTCCAATGACACCGACCTGCGCAAGGCTGAACCAGGCGTCCTCAGGCTTGCCGCTGGCGGAGTACGCGATCTGCTTGCCATCCGGGCTGAAGGCCGGCGTGCGACTGCCCCATTCCTCCTCGGGGTCGCCATCCATGCCGGGGTTGGTGGTGAGCTTGCGCGCGGTGCTGTCGGGCCGCGCATCGATCACATACAAATCCCAGTTGTTGTGCGCGTCCGGGTCATCCCCGCGCTTGGAGAGGAACGCGATCTGAGACCCATCCGGCGACCACGTAGGCTGCAGCTCGTTGAATACACCATCGGTTAACGGGGTGGCGGCAGCCGAGGCGATGTCGAACAGGAACAGGTGTGTGCGCTCCGCGCGCAGGATGCCGTCCACATCCGATTTGAATTGCAGCCGGTCGATGACGATGGGTTTGGCCTCGTCGCCCACGTTCTCGACAGCCGCGCCGGCCTGCGCACTGAAGACGATGCGGTTGCCATCGGGCGACCAGGCAAACGAGCTGATGGGGCCGGCGAAGTGGCTGAGTTGCCGCCCTTCGCCGCCTGCGCGATCGATCAGCCAGATCTGGTCGCCGGCTTCGAGGCCGCCGCGATCTGTCAGGAACGCGATGTATCGGCCGTCTGGGCTCCAGCGCGGGCTGTGCTCGCTGGAAGGCGTGTTCGTGAGGCGCACACTCTGGCGGCCATTCCAGCTCGCAAGCCAGAGGTCATCTTCATCCAGGTCCGGCTTCTGGTGCGAGTTGCTCACGGTGTAGGCAACCCACTCGCCATCCGGCGAAATACGGGGATCCGTGACGGTCTGAAGGCGGTAGATGTCATCCACCGCCAGCGGCCGGGCGAACCCAGGCGCGGCCACCATCAAACCGGCGGCAGCGAGAGCGGCGGCCCGCAGGCCTGGCGCCGAACGAGCAATCCCGTCGCGCAAGCGATGCCCGAACGATGAATGGCTGTACGCTTCCGTCATGTTGACCTGCCTCACACTCGCACCGCCTTCAGCCGTATCCTAAGACTGGACCATTCTGCCAGCACCCGATCTTCACGTCGCCCGAAGGAGCGCGTTAGTGACCGACCTCCCCGCGATGGGCCTCGAGCCCACCCTGCCCTCGTTCTGGTATCGGCGCGACGACGTCTTCGCGCTGGAACAGGAGCATATTTTCTACAGGGAGTGGATGTGTGCCGGCCGGGACGAAGACCTGCCGCGCCCGGGCGACCATCGGGTGCTGGATGTGTGCGGCCAGAGCATCCTTCTCGTGCGCAACGCCGAGGGCGCGCTGCGCGCCTTCTACAACGTGTGTCGGCATCGAGGCGCGCGGCTGTGCTCGCCGCTGGCCGCTGCCGCTGCGGGCACGGGTCTCGCCGTTCAGGGCGGGGTGATGCCCAATGGAATCATTCTCTGCCCGTATCACGCCTGGGCCTACGACCTGAACGGCCAGCTGCTTCGCGCGCCGCATCTCAACAAGGACACAGGGTTCGATGTCTCCACGGTCCGATTGCACTCGGTGCTCGTGGAAACCTGGGGCGGCTTCGTCTTCGTGAATCTTTCGCCGGCCGAGGCCAAACCGTTTGCGGACACCGTCGGGGGCGCACAGGGCCGTTTCATCCGTTACCCCCTCGCCGACCTGCGCGTGGTGCGAACCATTCGTTACGAGGTGGAAGCAAACTGGAAACTGCTCTGCGAGAACTATAACGAGTGCTACCACTGCGGCCCGGTGCACCCGGAGCTGTGCCGAATCGTGCCCGCGTTCCGGCAGAACGGCGGTGCCGGCCTCGATTGGGAGCGCGGCATTCCCCATCGCGAAGGCGCGGACACTTTTACGATGAGCGGCAATTCCACGCGGCGCTCGTTCCCCGGCCTGAACGAGGACGAGCAGATTCGTCACAAGGGGGAGCTGCTCTACCCCAACCTTTTTCTAAGTGTTGCCCGTGAGCACGTCGCGGCGTTCGTGCTTCACCCTGTGAGCGCCACGCATACGCGCATCGATTGCCACTTTCTGTTCGAGCCGCACGAAATCGAACAGCCAGACTTCGACCCC
>JBDTUL010000202.1:0-9836 GCA_040007735.1 Gammaproteobacteria bacterium
CTGCAATCGCTCACCGACGGCCGCACACTGCTGGCCGAAGTTCCCTCGCCCGGCGTGGGGCGGGGAGGCTTGCTCATTCGTACCACGCGCTCCCTGATTTCCGCGGGCACGGAGCGAATGCTGGTGGATTTCGGCCGGGCCGGCTGGGTCGACAAGGCGCGGCAACAGCCGGAAAAGGTGCGGCAAGTGATCGGCAAGATCGGTACGGACGGCCTGCTTCCCACACTGGAAGCCGTTCGCAGCAAACTCGATCAACCGTTACCGCTCGGCTACTGCAACGTCGGTCGCGTCCTTGACGCAGGCGCGAATGCCCCGGGTTTCGCCGTCGGCGAGCGCGTTGTCTCGACGGGTCCCCATGCCGAAGTCGTGAGCGTCCCTCGCAATCTCTGCGCACGCATACCTGACGGCGTGTCGGACGATGAAGCCGCATTTGTCGTGTTGGGTGCCATAGCGCTTCAAGGCATTCGACTGGCGATGCCGACTCTCGGCGAGCGCTTCGTCGTTACTGGTCTGGGTCTGGTAGGCCTGATCACCGTGCAGTTGCTGCGGGCGAACGGGTGCCGGGTACTCGGCATAGATCCGGATCCCGCCAAAGCGGAGCTGGCGCGTCGCCTCGGCGCCGACGTGGTGGCGCTCGATCGCGGCGAAGATCCCCTGGCGGTGGCTGAAGCATTCTCTGGGGGTATGGGAGTCGATGGCGTGCTGATTACTGCGGCCACGCGCAGCAACGATCCTGTCACCCAGGGCGCGCGCATGTGCCGCAAGCGCGGGCGCCTCGTGCTGGTCGGCGTGGCTGGCCTGGAGCTGAATCGCGCGGACTTCTATCAGAAAGAGCTCACGTTCCAGGTGTCCTGCTCATACGGACCTGGCCGCTACGATGCGCATTACGAAGAGCAAGGGCACGATTATCCGGTAGGTTTCGTCCGCTGGACCGAGCAGCGTAACTTCCAGGCGGTGCTCGATATGCTCGCCGCCGGGAAGCTCGACGTGCGGCCACTTCTCACGCATCGCTTCGCTCTCGAAGCCGCGCCGGAGGCCTACGAGCTACTCGCAACGGGCTCGGAACTCCATCTTGGTATCCTGCTCGACTACCCGGAGATCGAAGCGTCGCAGGCCATTGCTCGCACCATCGACCCCGGGACCCCGAATGTGGCTCGCGCGGCAACCAACGGCGCACCCTCGGTCGCCTTCATCGGTGCGGGCAATTACGCGGGGCGTGTTCTCATTCCGGCCTTCGCGGCGACAGGCGCCCGTCTCTTTGGTATCGCCAGCGGTGGCGGAGTAAGCGCCGCGCACTACGGTCGCAAGTTCGGTATTTCGCGCGCGACGACGGATGCCGATACCTTGTTCGATTCCAGTGATGTGAATGCGGTGGTGGTTGCCACTCGCCACGACAGCCACGCGCGCTTCGTCGTGCGCGCGCTAGGTGCCGGCAAGCACGTGTTCGTGGAAAAGCCGCTGGCGCTCAACCTGGAGGAGATCGCTGCAATCGAAGCCGCCTGGCTGGCTGCGGGCCCGGAGGAGCGGCGTCCCCTCGTCATGGTGGGATTCAACCGGCGCTTCGCGCCACACGTCGTGCGCATGAAAGAGTTGCTCGCCGGCGTGCGTGAGCCGAAGAGCTTCGTCATCACGGTGAACGCCGGTGCGATTCCGCGAACGCATTGGACTCAGGATCCCGCCGTAGGGGGTGGCCGAATCATTGGCGAGGGCTGCCATTTCGTCGATCTGCTGCGATTCCTCACCGGCCATCCGATCACCGAGTCGCGCGTGCAAGCGATGGGCGCGAGCCACGGCCAGGTGCAGGACGACAAGGCAACCATCACGCTCGCATTTGCGGATGGCTCGTGGGGCGCCATTCACTACCTCGCCAATGGCAACATCGCCTTTCCGAAGGAACGCATCGAAGTCTTTTGCGCCGGCCGAATCCTGCAGCTCGATAATTTTCGGCGCCTGCGCGCCTTCGGCTGGGGCCGCTTTCGCTCGATGCGGCTGTGGCGGCAAGACAAGGGCCAGAATGCCTGCGCACAGGCATTTGTCGACGCGGTGGCGAAGGGCAAGGCGGCGCCCATTCCATTCCAGGAGCTTCTCGAGGTGAGTCGCGTCAGCGTCGCGCTTGGCGAGGCCGCGCGTCGTTGAGCACGCCGGGCCGCTACTTTCACACGCTGCGACACCTGCGACCGCTGCAAGTGGCGGCGCGTGTCTGGTTCCGGCTGCACGAGCCCCGCGCTGACCTTCGCGCCGCACCGCCTCGCCGACTGCGTCAGTCACCCTACGTCGCGCCGATCGCACCTGTCGCAACCATGAGCGCCAGCGACACGTTCCGTTTTCTCAACAAGGCGCGCCGCTGCGCGAGCGCTGCGGACTGGCTGCCGTCCGATCGGGACAAGCTCTGGGTCTACAATCTTCACTATTTCGACGACCTGAATGCTCGGGATGCCGTGCAGCGAGAGGGTTGGCATCGGTCGTTGATGGAGCGCTGGGTCGCGCAGAATCCGTGCGGAGCGGGCGATGGTTGGGAGCCGTACCCCATCTCCCGCCGGATCGTGAACTGGGTGAAGTGGAGCGCGCGAGGTTGCGAGTTGCCGCGCGCGGCCCAGGAGAGCCTGGCGGCGCAGGCCCGCTGGCTCATGCAACGGCTCGAATTTCACATCCTGGGCAATCATCTGATCGCGAACGCCAAAGCCCTCGTGTATGTAGGACTCTACTTCGATGGCGTGGAAGCGGAGCGCTGGTTTGCGCGCGGCGTGGATATTCTCGATGCCCAGATTCGTGAGCAGGTGCTGGCGGATGGTGCGCATTTCGAGCTGAGCACCATGTATCACGCGACGGTACTCGAGGATTTGCTCGACCTCGTCAACGTGCTGCGGGTGTACCAGCGACCGGTTTCTGTGGCGTGGCTCGATGCCATTGGCCGCATGCGCGGCTGGCTTCGAATCATGAGTCACCCGGACGGCGAGATCGCATTCTTCAACGACGCGGCGTTTGGCATAGCGCCGAGCCCAGCGGAGCTGGACCACTATGCTGCGCGACTCGCGCTTGTGGCCCCGGTGAGCCAGGAGTTCGAGTCGCTCGTGATTCTCGATTCGAGCGGATACGTTCGCGCCAGGTCGGGCCCGCGCTACCTGGTGTGCGACTGTGCCGCCGTCGGGCCGGACTACCTGCCCGGTCACGCGCATGCGGACTCCCTCAGCTTCGAGCTCAGTGTCGGCGTCCAGCGCCTGTTCGTGAACTCAGGAACGTCAACGTATTGGAATCCGATCGCGCGTGAGCGCGAACGTGGCACCGCCGCCCACAACACGGTAGTGATCGATGACCGGAACTCCTCGGATGTGTGGCGTCAGTTTCGGGTCGCGCAGCGTGCGCACACCCGACTGCACTTCGCAAAAGCCACGGCGGAGGGAATCGAAATCCAAGCGAGCCACGACGGCTACCGCCACCTGCCCGGGAAGAATACGCATACGCGCCGCTGGCACCTTTGCGGCCCTGCGCTTCGCATCGAAGACACCCTCGGCGGCGCGTTCACGAGCGCGCGAGCCCATTTTCATCTCCACCCGCTCATCGAAGTCGAGCGCGTCAGCGCCAGCTCGGTTTTGCTGAGAACACCGAGTGGCACTCGCGTCACAGTCAGCTTCAATGGTGCCGCGACCCTCGACGTTACTGCCGGAATCTGGCATCCAGGGTTCGGTCTGAGCCTTGCCAATAAGGGGATCGAGGCGCGCTTTGCGGGTGCAAAGCTGGTAACGACCGTGACGTGGAACGAAGCGACGTCGAACATGGCCGTCCGATGAGCGGCGTCGAGCGCGCAGAGCTGCAATGACTCCGGTCGTGCATTCGCGAAGACTCCGCATGCTGGTCCTCAGCTTTTACTACCACCCGGACCTGAGCGCGGGCTCATTCAGAACGACGGCACTGGTTGCCGCGTTGCGCGAGCGCGCGCCGCCCGGCGCTCATTTTGAAGTTCTGACGACCGTGCCGAACCGTTACCACACGTTTTCGCTGGATGCCCCCGAAGACGAGGGTGACGACACGGTACACATTCACCGCATCCGGCTGCCCACGCATCGAAGTGACATGTCCGGTCAGTCGCGTGCCTTCCTTACGTTTGCGCGCCGTGCCCGCGCCTACACCAGGGGCAAACAATACGACATCGTGTTCGCCACCTCGTCGCGGCTCATGACGGCGGCGCTGGGCGCCTGGATTTCCCGAAGCGCCGGCGCACGACTGTATCTGGATATCAGGGATCTATTCGTCGACACGATAAGCGAAGTGTTACCGCGCGCGGTGCTGGGCATGCGATACGCGCTGTCCGCACTGGAGTCGTGGACCATGCAACGCGCTGAGCGCATCAATCTGGTATCGCAGGGCTTCGAAGGCTATTTTCGCGCCCGCTACCCCCGCAGCTGCCTATCGTTCTTTACGAACGGCATCGACGATGCGTTCCTGGCCGTAGAACCGAAGCAGACTGCCGCGGCCGCTTCGATGGGTCCGCGAGTCGTCCTCTATGCCGGTAACATCGGCGAAGGTCAGGGGCTGCACAACATCCTGCCCGGACTCGCGCGGGCGCTTGCCGGCCGTGCGCATTTCATTGTGATTGGCGATGGTGGCCGGCGCGCGGCGCTCGAGCGCGCACTGCAAGAGGAGGGCGTTCGCAACGTGGAGCTGCGTCCGCCGGTGTCTCGCGAGCGGCTATTGGCCGAGTACCGCGAGGCCGATGTGCTCTTCCTGCACCTGGGTGCGCTCTCGGCCTTCGAAAAAGTGCTGCCCTCGAAACTGTTTGAATATGCCGCCACCGGCAAGCCCATCCTCGCAGGCGTTGCGGGTTATGCGGCGCGCTTCGTTCGCGAGGAGATCGCGAACGCCGGCGTGTTTGCGCCCTGCAGCGTGCCTGAGGCGGTCCGCGCCTTCGAGCACCTTCGCATCGAAACGCAGCCGCGTCCGGAATTCATCGCGAAGTTCTCCCGCGCGCACATCGCCCGCGCCATGGCCGATGACATTCTGACGTTGGCGCGGCCCGAGTGACGCGCGTGTTGGTGTCCGGCGCCACCGGGTTCGTAGGCACGGTTCTTTGCGAGACGCTCGTACGCTCAGGCTATATAGTGCGTGCCGCTGTTCGTACCGAAGGTCCCGCCAGCGCCTTCATCGCTGAGCAGTGTCAGATAGGGGATATTGGCGAGACAACGGACTGGTCAGGTGCCCTTGTCGATGTGGATTACGTTGTTCACCTCGCCGCGCGTGTGCACATGTTACGCGACGTCGCCGCCAATTCGCGCCTGTACCACGAGACGAATGTGCTTGGGACCCAGCAGCTCGTACGATCGGCAGTGAAGGCCGGTGTGCGTCGCTTCGTTCATTTGAGCAGTGTAAAGGTGAATGGCGAGCAGACTACGATGCGTCCCTATGCCGCGAGCGATGAGCCGCACCCCGCCGATGCATACGGCGTTTCCAAATGTCTGAGCGAAGCCGCGGTGCGTGAAGCTTCGGCCGGTACTTCGCTCGAGGCGGCCATCGTGCGCCCGCCGCTGGTGTACGGGCCCGGTGTGCGCGCGAATTTCCTGCGCCTGATGAAATGGGTTGCCGAGGAATGGCCCCTGCCGCTGGGACGCGTTGAGAACCAGCGCAGCCTGGTGAGCGTATGGAATTTGTGTGCGCTGCTGGAGGAGCTGCTCCGCAATCCCAACGCGCCCGGGCAGGCCTGGATGGTGTCCGACGGAGAAGATGTGTCGACGCCAGAACTGATTCGTCGCCTCGCGACGGCGATGGGCCGCCGAGCCAGGCTGCTGCCGGTACCGGTGGTCGCCTTGCGCCTGGCGGGCCTCCTTACCGGGCGTACCGCTGAAGTGTCTCGTCTGTGTGGTTCCCTGGTCGTCGACTCGGCGACCACGTGCGAGCGGCTTGGCTGGTTGCCGCCAACATCTATGGATGAAGCGCTGGCTCGCACGGCGCGCTGGTATCTATCGGGACATGCATGACATGACGCTTGAGGCTGTTCTGGTTGCGCTGGGCGCGTTTGGCATCTCCGCCATCCTGACTGCAACGATCCGCAAGCTGGCTCTGTCGCGCGGCTGGGTTGATGTACCAAACGGCCGAAGTTCGCACGTAACGCCGACGCCTCGAGGCGGCGGTAGCGCAATTGTCGTCGCGACAACGATCGCTCTCGTGGCGTTGTCACTCCCTGCTCTGGTTGGCGCTGCTGGAGTTCGTAGCAACGTGCTCGCAGCGCTGGGTGGGGGCGGCTTGCTGGTTGCCGCCGTCGGCTTCGCCGACGATCGCAACTCGTTGTCGGTGGTCGTCAGGCTGTCGGTGCATTTCGCTGCCGCGTTGTGGGCGTTGGCATGGCTCGGCGGCCTGCCGCCGCTGCTCGTGGGAACCCATATCGTGGATTTCGGCTGGGTGGGCTACCCCTTCGGCGCGCTGGCGATCGTCTGGGTGCTGAATTTGTTCAACTTCATGGATGGGATAGATGGGATCGCCGCATCGGAAGCGACATTTATAGGCTGGGGGGCGGTATTGCTGGCAGGCCTCGCCGAAGCGCCCGGGGAGGTCATGTCCGTCAGTCTGGCGTTCGGTGCTGCGACTTTCGGCTTCCTGCTCTGGAACTGGCCGCCTGCGAAGATTTTCATGGGCGACGTGGGGAGCGGCTATCTGGGTTACGTGATCGTGGTACTGGCCATCGCGGCCGCGCGCGACGACCCCGTGGCGCTGTTTGTCTGGTTGATCCTGGGAGGCGTGTTCTTCGTTGACGCTAACGTCACATTCGCGAGGCGATTGGCCAGGGGCGAGCCGGTGCATCACGCACATCGAAACCATGGCTACCAGTGGCTGTCACGACGCCTTAAGAGCCACCGTCGGGTAACGGTTATGGTGCTGCTGCTCAATTTGCTTTGGCTGCCGCCCTGCGCCTGCTGCGCGGCGCGCTGGCCGCGGTTCGCTGCATGGATCACGGTCGGTACATTCGTTCCTCTGGTTGTCCTGGCGTTCATGTCAGGGTCGGGCCAACGCGACACTCCGCTGCGGTAGCCGGTCGAAATGCCGATGAAATTTTTTCTGAAGCAGCTTGTCGGAGCATTGGCGTCGCCGCTGGTGTTCGCGGCGCTCATTGCGCTGGCAGCGTGCGTGCTATGGAAGCTGAATCGGCGCAGGGCGGCCGCCTGGGTATGGGCGAGCGCAGCGCTTGCTGTGTATCTGAGTGCGATCGCACCCATCGGCAATGCGCTCATTGCGCCGCTGGAGACGATGTATGCGCCATTGCAGGTCGACGGGACGTTGCCCGCTGTGCACTTAGTCGTCGTACTCGGCAGTTCTTACGTGCCTCACGATCGCGTGCCCATCACAGCGGCGCTGGATGGAGACGGACTCGCGCGTGTTGTCGAGGGGGTGCGTATTGCGCGCAGGCTGACCGCAACCCGCCTCGTTCTCTCCGGCGGGTCGCCCAGCGGTGGGCAACCGTCGGCCCTTGGCTATACGCGCCTGGCGCGCGATCTTGGCGTGAGTGAGACGTCTTTAGTCGTGCTGGATCGCGCGTTGGATACAGCGTCCGAGGCCGCCAGTGTCGCGGCCGTTGCGGGGAAGGCGCCGTTCATTCTGGTTACCTCTGCCTACCACATGCCGCGTGCCATGCGACTGATGCAGCGAGCGGGTGCACACCCGATTCCGGCGCCCACAGCACATCTTTGGGAGGGTGGGACAAGCTACGGCTTGCGCAGTTTGCAGCCCACCTCAGGCGGGTTGCGCAAGACGGAGCGAGCTTTACATGAATACGTTGGCCTGGCAGCGATGGCTGTTCATGCGGATTGAGCATGCAACTTGTGCCGCGGGACACGATCTTGCTACCACTTGGTTGCGTAGACTTGCAACCCTCTTCTAACCTGCTGAATTTATATCGATTGTGCACATCCAATCCTATAGAATCGCGCGCGCCCCGAGGGGCAGACAGATTACCAGGGGATCTGAGCACCGCATGCAGCTCTCGACGGCGGAAACTGCTGTACCGCTCAAAGGTGATCGATGAAGGATCAGTACAAAGACCGAAGCCACATTAGACGGGTGCCTGCAGTTGCCGAGCTGCTTGTAGGACTGTCGCGCAGCACCAAGCGTGTGATCATGCTGGTAGCTGACGCGGTCGCCGTTCCGCTGGCGCTGTGGGCCGCCATGGTGCTGAAGTTCGATCGCTTCGATCCGCCGTTCCAGCCTTTCATTACCTATCTGCCGGTGGCGATAGGCTCTACGCTCATTATTTTCTCCGTACTCGGCCTGTATCGGGCGGTCATTCGTTTCATGGGCCCCAAGGCGATGCTGATCGTCGTAGCGGGCGTCACGCTTTCGGCACTGGTGCTCCTCGGGTTCGACCGCTCCAGTGTGGGCTATGGGATACCCGCGTCCGCTTTTGCGATCTTCTGGGCCCTCGCGCTCCTCTACGTCATCGGCAGCCGCTTCTTCGTGCGTTATCTCTTCTCTCGTTCCCGTAACGGCAAGCCCCCCGCCCGAGTCGCCATCTACGGCGCCGGCGACGCCGGCGCGCGCCTCTCCTCTGTCCTCATCGGCAGTGCCCACTTCGAGCCCGTCGTCTTCATCGACGACAAGCGTGCCTCCCAGGGCAGCCAGATCAACGGCCTGAAAGTGTCCGATCCCCGCGATCTGCCGAAGCTCGTCCGCCAGCACGGTATCGAGCGGGTGCTGCTTGCCATGCCTTCCGCCTCGCGCCGCCGCCGCCGCGAGATCCTCACATCGCTCGAGCCGCTCGGCATTCACGTGCAATCCCTGCCGGACCTCTCCGACATCATCGCCGGCAAGGCGAGCATCGACGAACTACGCGATGTTGACGTGAGCGACCTGCTCGGCCGGGACGCGGTGCCACCGAACCCTCAGCTGTTCGAGTCCTGCATCCGCGGCAAATGCGTCATGGTGACAGGGGCGGGCGGCTCCATCGGCGCCGAGATTTGCCGCCAGATCATGAAGCTTGCGCCGCGTCGGCTGGTGCTCTTCGAGATGTCGGAGCTGGCGCTCTACACCATCCAGCGCGAGCTGGAAGAGCTGGCCGCCAGCGTGAGCACGAACGTAGAGATCCTGCCGCTGCTCGGCAATGCTCACCACCGCCACCGGGTGCGCGAGGTGCTCGGCACCTGTGGCGTGCAGACCGTCTACCACGCCGCCGCCTACAAGCACGTGCCGATCGTCGAGCACAACGTCATCGAGGGCATTCACAACAACGTCATCAGCACGTGGTACACGGCTGAGGCGGCCATCGAGACGGGTGTGGAGACTTTCGTCTTGATCTCGACCGACAAAGCGGTCAATCCGGCCAACGTGATGGGCGCCACCAAGCGCCTGGCCGAACTCGTGTTGCAAGCTCTGCAGGAGCGCTCCACCACCACCCGTTTCTGCATGGTCCGCTTCGGCAACGTTCTGGCTTCGTCCGGCTCGGTGGTGCCGCTCTTTCGTGAGCAGATTCGCCGCGGCGGGCCCGTCACCGTGACGCATCCCGAGGTCATTCGGTATTTCATGACCATTCCCGAGGCTGCCCAGCTCGTCATCCAGGCGGGCTCCATGGCAAAGGGCGGCGACGTGTTCGTGCTGGATATGGGCCGCCCGGTCCGCATCGACGATCTGGCTCGCCGCATGATCAGCCTGATGGGCCTCACGGTCCGCGACGCCGCCAACCCCGACGGTGACATCGAGATCGAGTACACCGGCCTGCGCACTGCCGAGAAGCTGTTCGAAGAGCTGCTCATCGGCACGAACGTCACCGGTACCGATCACCCGATGATCCTGCGCGCCATGGAACACTCAATTCCCTGGCCCCGCATGCAGCAGTTGCTGAATGAGCTGCTCGTGGCGCT
>JBDTUL010000203.1:0-9820 GCA_040007735.1 Gammaproteobacteria bacterium
GGCTCGTGCGCGTGCGGCGTAGCGCTTAACGAGTGCATGGATTCCGGAACGGGTGATGGGGTGGCGATTGCGGTTCAGAAAGACCCGCTCTGTGGATGCCCGGTTGGCGGAAAGTGGTCGCAGCACCTCGAGAGTTGCCGACCACAGCGGACAAGTGCGCGAGCGGCTGCCCTTTCCCAAGAGGCGCACGCTGCGTGCATACCAATCCAGGTCGGCGATGGTCAGTGCGGCGGCCTCGCTGGCGCGCGCGCCGGAGTTGTAGAGAAAGAGCAGTAACGCGTAATGGCGACACGATCCAACTGCTTGCCTATTCCGTAGAGTCCGCCATCGCAGAAAAACTTCACAGCCCCACTCAGAGTAAGGCGAGATCTGCCTTTGCGCACCCCGAGTCGGTCGGTTGTCGCCCGGCGCGCCCGGCGCCGAGTTTCGGCTCGAGATCTCCGAGTCCTTCTCGCAGGTCAGTGCGCAGCGGCCCGCACATTCCGGGCGATCTCGCGCAGGTGCCGGTCCCAAGTGCCGCAGCAGCCGCCCCAGATATCAATGTGCGGATAGCGGCGTGCGAGCGCGCCCATCTGCTCGCCCAAATCCTTGGGATCGCCTTCTTCGAGATGGCCGATCTTGCACAGTTCGATCTTGTCCTTGGCGCTGGCGTTGGGTCTCAGGCTGCGCAGGCGCAGAATCCAATCCCCGGGCTCGAGCGCCGGCCCGAACTCGAGCGGGTGCGAACAATTGATGCCGTAGAAATCAGGCCTGGCCTCGCCCGCCTCAGCATCGATGCGTTCCACGGCTTCCTTCAGGCTCGGGCCTGATTTGAGGCGATGATCGCTGTCGAGCGTGAACGATATATTGAGGGGCACGCCGAGGCGCTTCGCCGCGCGCGCGACGCCCACGGCCTCGGGAATGTTGTTGAACGTCACCGCGCCGGCGAAATCCACCTGCGCACGTTTGAGCACTTCGAGCTGGAAGCTGTGATAGTCCTCGGCCTCGTCGGCGGTGATCGTGCGGTTGAGCGAATAAGCGTCACCCCGCGGCCCCACCATTCCGCCGATGAGGATGTTGGAGATCTGCCCCTCATAGGGACGTGCCACCTCGCGCAAGAGTGCGATCGACTGCAGCAACGCATCGGCAAGGGCCTGGCGCGAGTAGCCGAGCTTGTCGCCCCAGTCCGGGCTGCCGCGATAGTCGAGCCCGCTGATCATGGCCACGAAGCCATACTCCGCCGCGGCATCGAGAACGCGGGCATACATGGCCCGGAGGTCGGCCACGGCGGCAGGGTGTTCCAGCAGCGGATACATCGCAAACTCGGGCAACTCGTGACCATGTTTGTACATGATCTCGGTCTCCTGCCCGCCTTCGGTCAGGTAGAGAACGCCTGCGCGTTGGGTTGGGAAACTTGCCATGAACATCTCCGTAGGACGACCCGTTTTGTGCTCTTTCCCAGAGCTTCATTGAGAATCGAAGTCAACCGCTGGCATTCGACGGTTGTTTCGACGCCCGGTAGCTCCAGGAACTTGTCCGCGGCGCGAAACTCGGTCAACGCACGGATCATTCCTTTAGACACCAAAAGAGGTGCAGCAACGATTTCGGACAATGGGTCGTATGTCATCATTTTCCCTGTGTTCTCTGAGCTAGGCGTGGGTCCGACATTTTTTCTGACTCCCGACCTCGCGACGGACCATTCATTGACAGCGCAGCTTGCGCTGCGGCAGACTGCTTCCACGCGCAGCGACTTCGATGCAACCAAGGATGGGCGCCCGCAGATGAGCAGAGCGCCTGCTCGCTGCAGATGAAGTTCAGGAATGCAGGGAGCATGCCGCATGATGCGGAACACGGACTGTCAACACTTGCGACGATCGCTCGGTGCCATGGCCACCATGGACCGTATTCGCGGCTTCCTCGTGCCGCACGCGAACCCCGACCGCAGCGACTGACGCGCGTCTTGCCTGCGCATTGACTGCCGGCGCCAGCGCGCCAGCGGCGTTTCGTTCGCATCTGCGTCTGCAGGCTTTCACTGCCATCCTTTTACTCACCCATTGCCAAAGAGAACACTTTGAACAGTTATACGCGTGCGCGGCACATTCTGTTGTGGAGTCTATCTGTTGCCGGGGCCGTAGTGCTCGCGATCCCCGTGTCCGGTCAAGTCAGACCACCAGCGGCAGTCCCGGCACTCATCAGCAACGATACAGCGGCTGACACTAAGGTGCCGAGCGTGCCGGGCACCCCGGTGGCGAGGGCGGCTTCGGCCCGCCAGATCGATGTGACCTGGGCGGCGTCGACCGACAATGTCGCCGTCACAGGTTACGTTGTGGAGCGCTGTCAGGGCACAGGGTGTACGGCGTTCACACCCGTGGCAGTGTTGCCTGCTGCGACGACCTACCGCGATACCGGCAGGTCTGGCGGCACCGTTTATCGCTATCGGCTGCGCGCCAGGGATGCACAGGGCAATCTGAGCGCCTCGTCATCGATCGTGACAAAGGCGACCCTGGCCAGTGCCGGCACAGCGGGAGCCACTGTGTCCGTGTACGACTCATTCGGACGTCTGAGGCAGATTACCGTCGTGCCACAGTAGAGGATTGCGTTGCCGATCTGCGTGTGTTGAGAAGGACCAGACGATGAAAACGGATTACTCAGGGATGAGCGCAGAGTGGACTGCACGAAAGCCCAGAGCGGCGTCGCGAGGCCGGAGCGCGATGAGGCATGAGGCGGGTTGTGGAGTCCGCCTTCTGTTCGCTGTGCTCCTGTGCATATCGCTCACGGATGCTGCCCGCGGCGCCGAAGTCTATGCCACACCCACCTTCGGACCGCTGCTCACCGGAGGTACTTACAACAACGAATCGCTGTGCGTCTCTGACTCGACTACTGAAGCTGCGCTTGCGCCCGTTCTGCGGTGGTTCACAGAGCGAGAGTCGGACGGAGGCGTCTGGAGTCAGGTGTCCTGCACAGAGCCGGCCTCGCGTAACGCGACTCGTATGGAGGAGGACACGTTGAACCTGTGTCCGGCACAGCCTCACTACGTCGAGGTCCGCGTGGCGAGATGCCTCACGCGTGTGACGTATCCGAATGGCGTCGTCAATCCGGGGCTGACCTTTCCGTTCGAGCGGCATATGGAGTGTCCGGCCGGCTACTACTACGACACCGCTGCGACTGGCGGCAACACGGTCTGCAGGGTTCGCATCGATGATACGTGTCGCATCGGTGATCCCGTGTCGCCGTTGACGGGTGCCCTGTTCGAGGAAGAGACGGACTACAGTTCGGGCGGTGCGTTTCCGCTCGAGTTCCGCCGGTATTACTTCGGCGACGGTCACTACTCTCCGGGAGCCATCAAGGTGGGACAACGGACCGCCGGAATCACCAGCACCTGGGGACACACCTATGGAACGCGCGTATTCGTCGATCCGATGGCTCTGGGTATCTCGACCACCGTCGTGCGGCCGGACGGTTCAGCCTGGCACTTCGATGCCAACGGTAACGAGATCCAGAACCGTAGCGGCACCGGTGCGGCGTCACGCATTCAGCACCTCGCGGACGGCACCTGGACGCTGACGCTGGCAGACAGTGACGTCGAGCGGTTCAATTCGGGCGGCCAGCTGACCTCGATCACGAAGAGATCGGGCTTTGTCACCCGCGTCAGCTACAGCGCGCAGAGGATAACCGTCGCAGATCAGTTCGGACGCGTGCTGAGCCTCGACTTCGACAGCGACGGGCGATTGTCGACTCTGACGGATCCGGCCGGCGGCATTGTGTCTTACGCGTACGAGGGCCTTCAGAGTGCGGGGACGGAGAAGCTCGTGTCGGTGACATATCCGGACGCGCGCACCAGGTCGTACACGTATTCGACGATCAAAAGGCGTGAGCTGCTCGCCAGCATCATTGATGAGAACGGCCGGACCTTCGCGACCTACGTCTACGATGCGCAGGGTCGGGTGACCTCGAGCGAGCATGCGGGTGGGGCGGGTCGGCACACCTACGCGTATACGGTCAGCTGGAGCAGCGATCAGAATCCCATCACCGCGGTAACCGATCCGCTCGGACAGTCGCGCAGCTACACGATGAGCTCTTCCACCGGTGCATACCGTGTCAAGAGGGTCACGGGCGGTCCGTGCGCGGGTTGTGGCAAGGTTGCCTCCACAACCTACGACCAGAATGGAAATCCTCGCACGCAAACCGATTTCAACGGCGTCATGACCCGCCAGGTCTTCGACCTGACGCGCAATCTCGAGACCAGCCGCACGGAAGCCTCTGGGACAACGAGTGAGCGAACCATCTCCACCGCGTGGCACCCCACGTACCGGCTACCCGCTCTGATCACGGAGCCGGGCCGGACCACATCGTTTACCTACGACGGCTCCGGCAACGCGCTCACAAAGACGATCACCGATACCTCCGTCGCACCGGGCGTCGCCCGAGCGTGGACCTCCACGTACAACATCGCCGGACAGGTGCTGACCGAGGACGGGCCGCGCACTGATGTCGCCGACGTGACGACGTACACGTACTACAACTGTACAACGGGATATCAGTGCGGCCAGCTGAGCTCAGTCACCAACGCAATGGGCCAGGCCACGACGTTCGGGACGTACAACGCGCATGGCCAGCCGTTGACGATCACCGATCCTAACTCGGTCGTGACGACGCTGACGTACGACGCCCGACAGCGGGTGATCTCGCAGCAGATGGGAGTCGAGCGCACGGTCTTTACTTACTGGCCTACCGGTCTGCTCAAGCGCGTGACACTGCCCGACAACAGCTTCCTCGAGCACAGCTACGACGATGCTCACCGCCTCACCCAGACCGCCGATGGCGAGGGTAATCGTGTCGCCTACACTCTGGATGCGGTCGGCAATCATACCGCTGAGGAGACGTATGACCCGAGCGGCGCACTCTCGCGCCGACGCACACAGGTCTTCGACACGCTGAGTCGCCTGTGGAAGCAGATCGGCGCCGGGGCGACTGAGGCGGTGACCACGACGTTCACCTATGACGACAACGGCAATCAGACCGCGGTGGACGAGCCGCTCAGCCGCAGCACGCTGAGCCAGTACGATCCGCTCAATCGTCTTACGGCGATCACCGACGCGGCTGGCGGCGTCACAGAGTTCGGCTACGACGCAAGTGACAACCTGACCTCCGTCACAGATGTGCGCGCCCTGCAGACACTCTATGAGTACACCGGATTCGGGGATCTCAGGACCCAAGTCAGTCCGGACACCGGGACGACGCGCCGGACTTACGACTCTGGCGGAAATCTCAGGACGACCGCGGACTCACGCAGCATTGCCGGAGCTTACACGTACGATGCGCTCAACCGGCTGACATCCATCTCCTATGCGGATCAGGCCGTGAGCTTCTCCTACGATGCCGGTGCGAACGGTGTCGGCCGGCTGACCGGCGCCGCGGATGCCAGTCACTCCCTCGCCTGGACCTATGATGCGCTGGGGCGAGTGACGAGCAGGGCGCAGACCCTGGGTGGCGTGACCAGGCGGATCGGTTACGGATATACGAACGGTGATATGACTTCGATCCTCACCCCGTCGGGGCAAACGGTTACCTATGCGTATGCGCAGGGCCGGATCACAGGCATCTCTGTGAACGGCACCGCATTGCTGAATGGTGTGCTGTATGAGCCATTTGGCGCCATCCGGCAGTGGACCTGGGGCAATGGGTCAGCCTCGGTTCGCACGTTCGATCAGGATGGCAGGATCACCCAGATCGAGAGTGCGGGCGATCAGTACCGCTATTCCTACGATGACGCCTCCCGCATCGTCGGGATCGAGAGCTCAGATCCGGCATCCGGGTCCTGGGGCTACTTCTACGACGGGCTCGATCGCCTGGGGGCCGCCTTCACCACTGAGTACAGTGAAAGCTGGACGTATGATGCCGTCGGCAACCGCCTGAACGAGTCGTCCACCCGCCCTGATCCTTGGTCCAGCGATCTGGAGGTCTCGGCAACCAGCAACCACCTGACCAGCGTCAGCGGATCGCGCTCCGACTCGTACGGGTACGACAATGCTGGCAACGTTACCTCGCAAAGCAATTCCGGGCGGCCGGTCTCCCTTTCCGGCACGACCACGACTACCTACCAGTACAACGCGCTGTCGCAGCGGATAGGAAAGACGGTGGGGGCGGCCGGAACGCATTTCATGTACGACGAGGCAGGGCACCTGCTGGGGGAATACACCAGTGGTGGCCTGCTCATTCAAGAGAACGTGTGGCTGGGCGACATTCCGGTGGCGACACTGCGGCCTGGTCCGGGTGGGGGCGTTGATGCCTACTACGTGCACACGGATCATCAGAGCACCCCGCGCAAGATCACACGCCCTGCAGACAACGTGGCGCGGTGGCGATGGGATCCGAAGCCCTTCGGCGACACGCTGCCGGATGAGAATCCGCAGAATGCGGGATCGTTCGCGTACAACCTTCGCTTTGCGGGTCAGTACTACGATGCGGAGAGCGGTCTCAGCTACAACTACCTGCGCAACTACGATCCGTCCACGGGACGCTATGCCGAGAGCGATCCGACCGGGCTCAGAGGCGGGCTCAACACATACCTGTACACAAACGGCAGTCCCCTCATGCTCTCAGACCCTGAAGGACGCTCTCCGCTTGCGATTCCCTACGTCGCTGGCGTGGCCGTCGGCGCCGCGATTGGCGCGTATGTCCTGGCGAAGTATGGCGAGTCCATTGGCGGGCTGATATACGACAAGCTGCATGACGATGATGCGACACCCAGCGCGGCGCAGAATGATGAGGTGCGGCAGAAGGACTATCTGCGCGCGAAAAACTTCTGCGACACCCCGCCTCCACCTGGCGGCAACGAATGCTCGACGCCTTCCGCACAGATCGATCACGCCGAGCAGTGTATTGCGCTCTATGAGCAATGGGATGCAAAGTGGCTTCCCGGGCGGCACGCGCCGAAGATTCAGACCTGGCGAAACCGGCTGGGCACTCTCAAGACGACTCACCGATTGAAATGCACCAACAAGTGTCCGTGAAATGGCTACCTTAGACGACGTCTTGTCGAAGTACCGGGACCATCCGGAGTTTCTCGGGATCGATCTGCGGCGAGCGGATCAGAAAGGTGCGGTGGATGACACTCCGCTGCACATTGCCGCGCGCAAAGGTGAGCTGGACGATATCGCGGTCCTGGTCACTCACGGCGCCGGCGTCGATCTGCGCGGCGATCTCGGCAATACTCCGCTGCATCAGGCCGCGATGGCCGGACAGGCCGCCGCCGTATCAAAGCTGCTCGAGCTGGGTGCGGATCCGGCCCTTCGGAACGAGTTCTCCGAAACTCCTTTGCGTGCGGCACAGCTCGGCGGCCATATAGAGATCGTTCGTCTGCTCAGTCAGCGCCGACTGTAGGACCGCGCGTCGCAAAGCAGGTTGCCATCTGGAGCGGAAGGATGACTGCGGTGGAGGAGAGTGCCCAGCGATTCATGTGGGAACACTTCCCGTCGCGGGCGCATACACGGTGTTGCGAGCTCGACAGCTTTGGAGCGTTCCGATGAGGTATGCGCCGCTGTCATAGGCCGCACTGGGGCAGCACGGGACGTACCGTCTGGCGCAATTGAATGGCAACCGGAAATCCCGGGCGGGTGGCGACCAATAGTGACCAGTTGCGAATCCCATCTCTGGGGCTTCCCACCAAGAGTCCGGATCGCCGTCGTCACTCACCGAGCCCACGCTCCGCCGTCGCAAAGAGCTGTGCCATTCCGAAGTCGAAGCGATTCAATCGCGGAAACATCGGCAACGCGCTCCGCGCGAAAAGTACTCAACCGCTATCGACCCCAACGGGGTCCAACTTGTCTGAGCTCCAGGACGGCATGGTGGTGACGTCCAGTTGGCTCGAAGTTGCGGTAATCCAGCCGCCGCCGCGGCCGCTGTTGATTGGGCCAGGAACTTCACTGGACGCCGGCGACCACCAATCACCGCCCCAAGAGCAAGATCGCGCTCGTGCTGGAATTCACTCAGGGTAAGACGACCGTCGCCGCGGTGAGCCAGGCTTACGACCTGCCTCTCTCCGAGGTCTGGGTCGAGGATGGCAAGAAAGGGATCGAAAACGCCCTGCGGGCAAATCCTCAGTACGTTCGTGAGCAATACGAGCGTAACCGATCCAACAACGACACCCTTGCGGCTGGAGATGGCGTGAAGTGATCTATTTTTCGTGCACGCGACAGCATTTATTTCGGCTGGGAACTGCTTACCTCCTGGGACGGTCGACCGAGCCAGAATTACAGAATGCCGTTCGCGGGGTCCTTGGAAGCTCTTACCCCCATCGCGATGTCACGGTCACGTGGCCACGCATAGATTGTCGCCGTGCCTTTAGGAACGGCCTTGGCGTAGGGGCCGAACAACGAAATGAGCGAGCCGAGAAGCTGCTCGCGCCTCTCATACGGAACGGAAATGGCGATGTATTCGACCCCTAGTCCCTTACCGAAATGGTACTGGACTCTCAT
Organism: Gammaproteobacteria bacterium; assembly: GCA_040007735.1. Taxonomy (GTDB): domain Bacteria; phylum Pseudomonadota; class Gammaproteobacteria; order Steroidobacterales; family Steroidobacteraceae; genus JADGHX01. The sequence goes on from JBDTUL010000203.1 coordinate 8,457, forward strand.
CCCCTCACGCGGAACGCCGAAGAGCGGATCGTCATTCCTCACGGTGTAGACGCATTCGCCCGGGGCAGTCGAGAAGTAGTGGTCACCACTCGGCAGCATTCCGACTAATGTAACGAGCGGCGTCCCCCAGGCCACACCTCCGTACCCGGGGCCGAATTGATTGGCAATAGCACCGACGCACGCGGCATGGGACATAGCCCCGAGCAAGAGCAATAGAATAATACGGCGCATGAGGATGGTCTCCGTGTTCGTCATGAGTCACCCATCGAACGAGCATACTGTTACATAGCCGCGCCGATGTCGTCGACAGACGGTTGGGCGGGCTTCAGCGATGGCGGTGAGCCACGACGGGCCGTTGCCTCCGAACTTCGGATGAGGGTGGTTCGCCAATCCGGCGCACCAAGTCCTTGTCGATTGCCGGGGCGACGGCATGCGAAATCTGCTGGGCAATGCGAGGGCAGCCGAAGCGCGGATTGAGGCGCGTGATCTCGAGGATTGCGGCAATCAGTTCTTTGGACGGTCGCCGCCGATTGCGGCAGCATTGTAAATCGCCATGGACAGGACTCGGTATCAAGAATTTCTAAGGACGCACAAATGACTGAAGTTGCACGGGACAGTTCGATCAAGGTCCGGCTCGTCGTCACGAGCGCGGACGTGCTGCCTCAGGCCATATCGGACGATCTAGGGATTGCACCCAGCAAGACCTGGCTAAAGGGGGAGACGGTTACCCCTCGAGCCAAAAATACTCATCAAGAGCACGGTTGGGTTCTGAGCGTACAGGGCCAGAGCAATGAACTCTTTGCCGAGAGGCTCATCGACCAGCTCGTTGCTGCCTTTCCCACCGGGAAGCTCGCTGCTTTGTCTCATAAGTACGGCAGCTCCATTGAGATCGAGATTTCGGTCATCGCATCTTTCTATGCGACGGGATCCGCACCATCGATCTCATTGTCTCCGGCGCACGTGGCCTTTCTCGCAGAGTGTTCCGGGTCCTTCGACGTCGATCTCTACGTGGGGTAGAAGTTCATACGGCTACGCCGCAACAACCGTTCGCCAAGAGCGCCCGAACTCAGGCCTGGTGGAACTGAGCGGCTACCCGAGCGCGTGCAAACCCCTGAACGCTAGTGGCAGCTTTGGTGGCAGCGGAGGGGATTCGATGGGAGTGCAGGGGACCAGGCAGCCAGAAAACTCAGTAACATCAGACCTCCTGACATAGCCCTTTTCGCAGCTGAAATCCCGCCCTTGTGCGCTTAAGGGTGCGGACCAATACCTGTCCGGCTTTTCCGGAAGCGGGTTTGGCTACCCGTAGGATTACTGGGAGTTTGGCTCACAGCTGCGGACCCAAACCTGTCCGGTCCGGACAAGTT
>JBDTUL010000204.1:0-9781 GCA_040007735.1 Gammaproteobacteria bacterium
GCCTTCTTCGACATGGCACGATAGGCTTCGAGATTCTTTTTGGGGACCGCCAGGATAAAGCCGTCTACGTAGGGCATGGGTTGCTCCTTGAAGTGGATGGATGAGCCCGCATCTTCCGTGCCCGCATTATGCTCACTCTGCCATGACTGATCACCCTCTCCGAGAGTTCGTCCACCGGCACGCCCGCCTGTTCGTGCTCACAGGCGCTGGCTGCAGCACGGATTCGGGAATTCCGGACTACCGGGATGCCGACGGCAGCTGGAAACGCGCTCAGCCCGTGTCGTATCGGGCGTTCATGGGAGATGAGCAGGTTCGGCGGCGCTACTGGGCGCGGAGCCTTGTGGGCTGGCGATGGATTCGCAAGGCAACACCCAACGGCACGCATCATGCCCTTGCGGGCCTCGAACAGCAGGGCCGGTTGGAATTGATGGTTACGCAGAACGTCGATCGTCTGCATCAGCGTGCCGGCAGCATGAATGTGGTGGACCTGCATGGCAGGCTCGATCTGGTTCGCTGCATGAGTTGCGAGGAACGAACGCCCCGAGAAGACATGCAGAATGAACTGCTTCGTTTGAACCCTGCCTGGGCGAAGTACAACGCGCGCGAGGCGCCAGACGGCGATGCGGATCTGGAGGGCGTCGATTTCTCAGAGTTCGATGTGCCACCCTGCGCAACCTGCGGTGGCTTGCTCAAGCCAGATGTAGTGTTCTTCGGTGAGAGCGTTCCCAAGGAGCGCGTGCAGACCGCGATAAAGCATCTTCAGCAAGCCGATGCCATGCTGGTGGTCGGGTCATCTCTGATGGTGTACTCGGGCTATCGCTTCGCGCAGATGGCCGCTGAAGCGGGCAAGCCCATCGCCGCGGTCAATCTCGGGCGAACCCGCGCCGATGAGTTGCTGAGTTTGAAAGTGGCGCAGCCCTGCGCGAGCGCGCTGGCGTTCCTGCTCGCAGGGGATACTTTAGTCGCGGCCTCCTGAGAAGCACGTTCGGCGACGGCCACCGTGCCCAAAAATTGTGGCCCTGCCATGGCTGAATCGGCGTTGAAAACAGGCGCACCCCACCGCTCTCATCTCGGTATTCTTACGCCGCTGACAACACACTTGCGCATCATTGCCACGGCAGGCTTACATGAATATAACTCGAGCCGAGTACACCAGCCCGCGTAACACGCTGCCTATCATTCTCATCGCAGCAGTCGTGCAAGGCTGGGCTCTCTATGGCCTGCACATGGCGTTAAATCACAAAGCATGGCCCGCGACGTCACCGGGCTGGCTGCTCGCGCTCTACGCGGTGGTAACTGCCCTGCCGCTCACCGTGCAGTTGCTCGCGCTACATGTGAAGAGCCGCGACAGTTGGCCAATCCTTGCGATTCTGACGGTGCTGTTCGCTTACTTTGGTTGGCACCACGGCAGTGCCGTCGCTGGCGAATCCACGGCGAATCTCTTTCAGTCCGACGACGTGGCCCCGCTGGTGTTGCTGTTGCTGATCCTGTGGTTGCTGGTGATGCCGTTCATTCAATGCCGGCTCACCTCCGGGACGTGGCGCGTCGAGTACGGCGACCTGTTCGCCACCGCCTGGCGTAACAAACTGCTGCTGGGTGAGGCGGCGGTGTTCACGGGCCTTTTCTGGCTACTGCTCGTGCTGTGGCACATGCTTTTCGGCATGCTCGGCATCCGGTTCTTCAGGGAGTTGTTCCGCGAGCCGATTTTCGTCTATCCCGTCACATCACTCACGTTCGGCGTCGCGTTGCATCTGATTGGCTCCGTGGAACGGCTGACGAGCGTGGTGCTCACCCAGGTTCTCAGTGTCCTCAAGTGGCTCGCGATCATCGCCGGCTTCATCCTCGCCCTGTTCAGCGCCGCGCTGGCCCTGAAACTGCCGGGGCTCGTGTTCGAAGGGCAGCGGGCCATCGGCGCGGCCTGGCTGTTGTGGCTCGTCGCCGTCATCGTGCTGCTGGTCAATGCCGCATACCGGGACGGAACCGATCCGCAGCCCTATCCGAAATGGATAGCGCTTGCGCTGAGAGTCGTCGTGCCGTTGACGATCCTCATCAGCCTGACGGCGATCTACGCTCTGTCTGTCCGCGTGCGCACGTATGGCATCACCGTCGAGCGCATGTGGGCATTCGTCGTGGCTGGCGCAGCGCTGGTTTATTCAGTGGGGTACGCCCGTGCGGCGCTCAAAGGCGACGCGTGGATGAGCGGCATGTCGCGTGTCAATGTCGGTGTTGCGATCGGGCTCATTGCCACGATCGCAGTCATGCTCACACCGGTGCTCTCGCCATACCGGATATCGGCGAACAGCCAGTACAGGGTGGCCCTGCAAGGCCTTTCTCCGCAAGCGATCGGCAATCGTGTTCAGAGAGATGCGTTTCGCTACCTGAGATTTGAGGCGGGTCTATACGGCACCGAGAGGCTGAGCGCTCTCGCGGCGATCGAAAACCAACCGCGCGCGGTGGAGATTCGCGAGGCTGCGAAGCGGGCAATGGGACTGCAGAACAAGTGGTCACCCGAATCGGGCGACGCGAACAGCCCCGAGATGGACAAGATGCTCGCGGGGCTCGAGCTTTATCCCAAAGGCGCAACGCTGGACAAGCCACTCGAGCAGCGCCTGCGTGCGGACTTTCGCAACGACCCACGCTGGTCGGCGGCCGCCAGCCAGCCCCACCGGTTCTTCGGCGTGTTCGCGGACCTGAACGGCGATGGCTCGGAGGAATTCGTGCTGCTGACGGCCGGCACCGCGCACGCCTACGTTCGCGAAGCGAATTCGTGGACCGCGGTGGGATTCATGATGCAGCAGGGGGAGTGGCGGGCACCCGAGGAGATAGCGGCCCTGGAACGCGGCGACGTGAGCACAGAGGCCTCACAGTGGAAGGATCTGAGGGTTGGGGACTTGACCTACCGGATTGCCGGCAACCGCCCGGCACTCGGCCCAATGGGCCCTCCCACCCGGCTGATTACGCCCTAGCGCGCACCACACACAGACCTAGTCCGCCGGTGACGCCGCCAAACGCCGCTCCGTGGCGGAGTTGTGCGCATAGGTGTCCCAGGTGGGCTCGTATCCGTCGGTTGCCTGGTTGCCCCACACCTTCCAGCCGCGGCGCGCGCCACGCGCGAACAGCTCGATGCGCTCCGCGGGGCTGCAGGATTCGATGATGCCGTACATCTCGTCCGGCTTGCGCGAGTGCTCGCGCTTGCGAGTTTCGAGGTAGTTCACCTGCGTGCGCCCCGGCTTCAGCGTGCGCGCGTTCTTACCGCGAACACCGAACAGCACCATCTCCGTGACGTTGCGGAAGTAAAAGCCGACGCCTCGCCCGTCGCTGCCGCCATCCTTACGAATCTTCCGCCACACGATGTTGGACTTGTACTGGAAGCCCCACGCCTGCATCACCCGCAAGCCGTCGGGCAGCAGCGCGTTCGGCACCCATAGATACAGGTGCGCCGTGGCTGCGGAGATTTTCGCAACCGGGAGGGCCGCGATCTCATCGGTGGTGAGCGTCTGGTAGCGCGCGAGCCGGCGATGCTCGGGCGCCATTTTTCCGGTGCGATTGATGAAGCGCCACGGCGGGTCGGCCAGCACCGTGGCGAAACGACGTGAGCCGGCGAACTTCAGCAGGTCTGCGGACACGTCGGCCAGTTTCGTCACGTCTTGCGATCCCCATTCGGTCGGTTCGCGTGCCCCCGTGAGCTCGCGGCCTGTCATTTCGGCAAGGGAGGCTCGCAAATTTCAGCGCCCGTCGCAATCGAGATTTCCGGGGTGGCGGATCGCGGCCGAAGTCGGGCGCTTGCGTGGCGCGTGAGGGGCGTCTCGACCCCCGCAGTCTTACAGGTTGGCGTCGATAAACGCCGCCAGCTGCGACTTGCTGAGCGCGCCCACCTTGGTTGCCACGGGGAGGCCGCGCTTGAACAGCATCAGGGTCGGGATACCCCGCACGTGGTATTGACTGGCGATCTTCGGACTGTCGTCGACGTTGACCTTGGCGATGCACAGCTGGCCGGCGTAGCTCGTTGCCGATTCATCCAGCATTGGGGCGATCATCTTGCAGGGGCCGCACCACTCTGCCCAGTAGTCCACGAGCACCGGTACTGTGGATTCGAGAACCTCCGTCGCGAAGGTCGTTTCGCTGACGTGCTTGATTGCCTGGCTCATGTGATTCCTGTCGCTTCGCCGTTGTGGCCCGATGTGTGTCCAATCGACACGCGTGCAGTCTATTATTCGAGACGGCCGCCCGGAATGAGCGGCGCGCGAATTCACTATTCAGAACCTTGAACAATCGAAATGGACAAGTTGCAGGCGATGGAGGTGTTCGCGCGCGTCGTGGAGACGGGCGGGATCACGTCTGCCGCGGAAAGCCTGCGCATTCCGAAAGCCACGGCTACGACGTTGATTCAGAAGCTGGAAGTTGCCCTTGGCGTGAAACTGCTCAACCGCACTACCCGTCACGTGAGTGTGACGCCCGACGGGGTTGCATATTACGAGCGGTGTGTCGCCATCCTGGCTCAGGTGCGCGAGACGGAAGAGTTGCTTACACAGCAACATGTCACGCCGCGCGGGCGTTTGCGTGTGGATGTGCCCACGCTGATTGCGCGATCAGTTATCGTGCCGGCGCTGCCGCTGTTCTTCGAGCGCTACCCGGACATTGATCTTGCGCTCGCTTGCAGCGAACGTCACGCAGATCTGGTCGAGGAAGGCATCGACTGCGCGCTGTGGAGCGGCGAGCTCGAGGACTCCAGCTTTGTTGCACGCCGCGTGGGGTATCTCTACTTCGCGACCTGCGCGTCGCCTGCGTATATTGCCGCTCATGGCGCGCCCTCGCACCCGGACGAGCTCGCGCAGCACCGCTGTATCAATCATTTCTCGCCCCGCACCGGGAAGATATTGGATTGGGTGTTCTCCAAGGGCACGGCTCGCATTCAAACTTCGCTTCGTGGGCACATTGCGCTCGAAGACGAGAACAGCTATGTGGCCGCTGCCGAAGCCGGGCTCGGCATTGCGCAGATTCCCGCGTTTGTCTTGAAAGACGCGATGGAGCGCGGCAGCCTGGAGCTGGTGCTCGGGGACTGGTTTCCGGAACCCACGCCGCTCTACGTGGCCTACCCTCAGAACCGGCATCTCTCCAGCAAGATACGCGTGTTCGTGGATTGGATCGCGGAGCTGCTGGCGGAGCACGATGGGATTCAGCTGAGGTCGACGTTGCGGCGGCGGTAAGGCATAAGCGGCCCATCTTCGAAATTGCCAGCAGCCTGCTTAAGAGAGAAGGCGGTTGCGGGCTCTGAGGGCATCCCGGGCGGACGAGCAGCCGGGTGCTTCAACATAGTGGGGCTACGCCTTCTGGAAAATACGCTGCTGGGCAAGTTGCTATGGCCTTACCAGCGGCGTTCAGCACGTAGCGTGGCAGCAGAGATCCGCCGAGTCGCTCCGCTCCAATTTCTGTATATCGAGTCACAACCGCTTGGAGCGCCCGTGCACGTATCAAGCGCCCGGGTGGGGCCGCGAGGAGCACATGTACATCCGGACATCGCTCGCGTACGTGCTTCAGCATGGGCACTTGATCAGTGTCCGCGGTGACAATGACTTGTTTGTGCGCGGCGCCCGTCAAGGCATCGAGCAGAACTCTGCTCGCAAAGGCCACATCAGTTTCTTTCTCTTCCTGAAAGGGGCAAGAACGCTGCCATGTTTTGCACTGTCGGCTGGCCTGCTGGAAGCGTGAAATGATTACCTCAACACCACGCTCACGCAGAGCTGCGATATACGTGCGGTGGCGCCGAGCCTTATCCGGATTCCAGTCCGCTATGGCGGTGAAGTACACCACCCCTGCCAGCTCATCGTCGGCCGTCAAGAATGAGTGTGCGAGGGTTCTCAGATCGAGCCACTTGAGAGCAGGCCGCCTCAACTCACTGATCGAGTGGTACAAATTAAAGCCATCCACATAGCACATTGTGCGCATAACGTTGACTGCCGACCGCGCCTGCCATACTCTTTACGCATCCACCCGGGGGACTACGAGCGCCTCCGGATGAAAGGGCTAACCTGGCGTGAGGTTGGCCCTTTCGCTTTTTGGCGTTGGTGAAGTGATTTCGAATCCCTGGCAGTTGGATAGAAGTCCACCGCCTCTTCGTGATCGGTATGACGTTTCCGGCCGGCGTTTCCGCTAGGTCGGAATGAATTCACCATAGCAGTGAGACGATGCGTGGGCGCCTATGGTCTTGCGCGTGCCATAGATCGCACGCACGCGCATACGCAGCCACGACACTGCGCAAACCCACGAGGTGGGCGCTCGCTGAATTGCTAGTGTGCTGTCCCGCAAATTCGCTCATGAGTCAGTGCGCCGAGATGGCTGAATTTGTGAGCATTTACGGGCGAAACAAATGCAAGAAATCTGCGGGACAGCACACTAGTTCGAATCGCACGCGGTCATTAGCGGTGACTACCCCAGCTGGCATGCTCTTCGCGCTCAGATCTCCATTACGCTCGCTTCCTTCGCTACGCGGCCCGCATCTTCGGCACTGGTGTGGCGGGAGAGGATACTTTGCTTGAGCGTGCTGCCCTGCAGCCCAGGCCAGCAAAATCAGGTTGCCATAGCCAGCGTTGTGGTCCGAGTGATGGTGCGTGACGAAGATCGATCGAATGCTCGGGAGCGGCACATTTGCGAACGCCAGCTGCCGGGCCACGCCGTCGCCGCAATCGGTGATGTACGCAGCGTTGTTTACAACGATCACTTGGGGCGGCCGCTGAGCTGGCCTTGCGGGGTCGCGGGCCGCCGCCCGTGCCCGGCAGAATCAGCCGTGCGACTTCATTTCAAACATCAGGTCCCGATACGAATGCGCGGCTTATTCGTATCAAGTTCTGATGCGAATAGGCGCCCTAACGAGTTAACCCGCCTCGGCGAGCAGTCTTGCCGATATTCGGTGGGAAACGCGACGCTCCGCGCTCACCCCAACTCGAGATACTTAAGGATCCCCTTCGCCGCCTCGCGCCCCTCGAACACGGCGGTGACGACGAGGTCGGAGCCGCGAACCATATCGCCGCCGGCGAAAATCTTGGGGTTCGTGGTCTGGAACGGCGTGTCTTTCGAAGCGGTAACGCGAACGCGCCCGTTGCCATGCAGGCGAATCTGATGCTGCTCGAACCAATCCGCAGGCGACGGCAGGAAGCCAAACGCGATGATCACCGCATCGGCGGGGATCACACGCTCTGAGCCCGGAATCGCCTCAGGCACACGACGGCCGCGCGCGTCCGGCGCACCAAGGCGCGTCTCGATTATCTTCACACCTTCCACCGCATCCGAGCCAACGAGCTCGATGGGCTGAGCGTTGAAGAGAAATTCAACGCCCTCTTCCTTGCTGTTCTTGTAGTCGCGACGCGAACCCGGCATGTTGTGCTCATCGCGGCGATAGGTGCAGGTAACAGACTCCGCTCCCTGGCGAATCGCCGTGCGATTGCAGTCCATCCCGGTGTCGCCACCGCCGAGAACCACCACGCGCTTGCCCTTCATGCTGACGAGCTGCTCAACACTATCCGGCAGCCCGAGCTCGTGATTGATGTTCGCAATCAGATAGGGCAACGCCTCATACACACCCGCCAGGTCTTCACCCGGGAACCCGCCTTTCACATAGCGATAGGTCCCCATGCCCATGAACACGGCGTCGTACTCGCCGAGCAACTGGTCGACCGTGACATCGCGGCCGACATCGACGCCGAGCCGAAACTCGACGCCCATGCCTTCCATCACTTCGCGCCGTTTCTCGACCACTTCCTTTTCGAGCTTGAACGGCGGAATACCGAACGTGAGCAACCCACCGATGCGCGTATAGCGGTCGTACACAACCGGCTTCACGCCGTTGCGCGTGAGAATGTCCGCACAACCCAGGCCCGCAGGCCCGGCGCCGATCACGGCAACGCGCTTGCCGGTCTGCCGAACATTCGACATGTCCGGCGTCCAGCCCTGCTTGAACGCTTCGTCGGTGATGTACTTTTCAATAGAACCGATCGTGACCGCGCCCAGCCCGTCGTTCAGCGTGCACGCACCTTCGCACAGACGATCCTGAGGGCAAATGCGTCCGCACATCTCGGGCAGTGAATTGGTCTTGTGAGACAGCTCCGCCGCCTCGAACAGGTTGCCTTCCTGGATCAGTTTCAACCAGTTCGGAATGTAGTTGTGCACCGGGCACTTCCACTCGCAGAACGGGTTGCCGCAGGCAAGGCACCGCCCCGCCTGCTGGGCCGCGCCATCCGCGTTGAACTGAGAATAGATCTCGCGAAACTCGGTGACGCGCGTCTCCACGGGGAGCTTCGCGGGGTCCATTCGCGGGATATCCAGGAATTGCAGGTTCTTGTCGGCCATGGGGTCTATGTCGGCGCCGTCAGGCGGCACGCCTCAGGTTCGTCATCAGGGAGTCGATGGAGGCCGCCTTCGGCTTCACCACCCAGAATTTTCCGATGTAGGTTCGGAAGTCGTTGAGGATTTCCTCACCCCACGCGCTGCCGGTCTCGGCCACGTGCTGCTCGATGAGCGCTTCCAGGTGCTGGAGATGCGACTGCATCGATTCCGGCTGAATGCGGCTGATGTCGATGAGCTCGTGGTTGTAGCGATCTACGAAGTCCCGGTTCAAATCCAGCACGTACGCAAATCCACCGGTGAAGCCCGCACCGAAGTTCACGCCGGTGCGGCCGAGCACAGTGACCACGCCTCCTGTCATGTATTCGCAGCAGTGGTCGCCCGCGCCTTCGATGACCGCGATGGCACCCGAGTTGCGCACGGCAAACCGCTCGCCTGCGATGCCAGCCGCGAAGAGTTGACCGCCGGTGGCGCCGTACAGGCAGGTGTTACCCATGATCACAGTGTCTTTGCCGACGAAGCGCGCTTCGCGCGAGTGGCGCAGAACGAGCTTGCCCGCGGCCATGCCTTTGCCCACGTAGTCGTTGGCATCGCCTTCCAGATACATGTGAAGGCCGCCTGCGTTCCAGACGCCGAAGCTCTGCCCGACATTACCGGAGAGCTTCAAAACCAGCGGCGACTCCGCCATTCCATAGTTTCCCCACTTCCGCGCAATCTCGCCGGAAATGCGGGCGCCGATGGAGCGATTGTAGTTGTGAACGTCGTAGGCCCACTCGCCACCGGTTTTGTTCTCGATGGCCTGCTTCATGTCGACGACCATCTGCTCGGCCAGCACGCCCTTGTCGAACGGCGCGTTCGATGGCGACACGCAGAACTGCGGGCCGTCTTTCGCCAGGCCTTGCGTGGAGAGCAGTGGTCGCAGATCGAGCTTGCGCTGCTTGGAGGTCACGCCTTCGATGATCTCGAGCAGGTCGGTCTTGCCGATGATCTCCTCGATGGTGCGGGCACCGAGCAACGCGAGAATCTCGCGCACCTCTTCGGCCACGAAGCGGAAATAGTTGATGACCATTTCCGGCAGCCCGATGAAGTACTTGGAGCGCAGCACGTTGTGCTGAGTGGCCACGCCCGTAGCGCAGTTATTGAGATGACAGATGCGCAGGTACTTGCAGCCCAGCGCCACCATCGGCGCGGTGCCAAAGCCGAAACTCTCGGCACCGATGATCGCGGCCTTGATGACGTCGAGGCCTGTCTTCAAGCCGCCATCCGTCTGCAGCCGCACGCGATGACGCAGATCGTTCTTGCGCAGGGTCTGGTGTGTTTCAGCAAGCCCCAGCTCCCACGGCGTGCCGGCATATTTGATGGACGACAGCGGGCTCGCGCCCGTGCCACCGTCATGACCGGAAACCGTGATGAGATCTGCGTAAGCCTTGGCAACACCCGCTGC
>JBDTUL010000205.1:0-9769 GCA_040007735.1 Gammaproteobacteria bacterium
GTCAAGCGGGTCTCGGCGCGTTGAACATCGAGCGCGGCCTCGTGTTCGACACCGCGGTGCTCGCCGTGCAGTACGCGCTCAGTGGCGAAGGCATCGCGCTCGTCGACACCCACCTGTTTGCGGAAGAGATTCGGCTCGGCCGCCTGGTGCGGCCGTTCGATGCCACACTCGACGACGGCTATGGTTATTATTTGATCACCCAGCCGGAAGGGTTGAGCGACACGGCCATCGCGCTGTTTCGCTCCTGGCTGATCGAGCACTTCGGGACGACAACGGCGCCGGCAAGTCCGGCGCTGCAACTGGCGGTGTCAAATGAGTGATTCGGCGTCCACGCGTAGCTCCGCGAGGGTAGTCGTCATCGGCGGTGGCGTCGTCGGTGTGAGCGTGCTCTATCACCTGACGAAGCTCGGTTGGCGGGATGTGCTGCTCATCGAACGCGATGAACTCACCTGCGGTTCCACGTGGCATGCGGCAGGGGGCATGCACACGGTGAACGGCGACCCCAACATGGCGAAGCTGCAGCAGTACACCATCAATCTTTACAAAGAGATCGCGGAGATCTCCGGACAGGACTGCGGCGTCCACATCACGGGCGGCATCATGCTGGCCGCAACCTCTGAGCGAATGGACTGGCTGCGCATGGCGCAGGCCCGCGGCCGCTACCTGGGTATGGACCTCGAACTGCTGTCGGCCCAGGAAGCGGCCAAAATCTATCCGCTGATGGACCCGAAGCATTTCGTCGGCGCGATGCTCGATCCGATCGAAGGTCACGTGGATCCGTACGGCGTGACGCATGCCTACGCGAAGGCCGCGCAGATCGGCGGTGCGCAGATTGTCAGGCACACGCGTGTTGTGGACCTGAAGCACCGTGCGGACGGCACATGGGACGTCATCACAGAGCATGGCAATGTGCACGCAGAGCACGTCGTGAACGCAGGCGGCCTGTGGGCGCGCGAGGTCGGCCGCATGGTCGGGCTCGAGTTGCCCATCCTCGCGATGGAACACCAGTACCTCATTACTGAAGATATCGCGGCGTTCGAAGGGCAACCGGAGATGCTCCACTGCATCGATTTCGAAGGCGAACTCTATCTGCGCCAGGAGCGCGGCGGCGTGCTCCTCGGCACCTACGAACGTGCCGGAGTGCCGTGGTCGGCAGTCGAAACGCCGTGGGATTTCGCGCAGAGCCTGCTGCCAAACGATCTCGACCGGATCGCGCCGAGTCTCGAGGTGGCCTTCGAGCATTTTCCGACGCTCGCCGATGCCGGCATTCGCAAAGTGGTCAACGGGCCGTTCACCTTCGCGCCAGACGGCAATCCGCTGATCGGCCCAGTCAAAGGGCTGAGGAATTTCTGGGCGGCGTGCGGTGTGATGGCCGGTTTCAGCCAGGGCGGCGGCGTCGGCCTGGCACTGTCCCACTGGATAGTGAACGGTGACCCGGGCGCGGACATCTGGGCGATGGACGTATCCCGCTACGGAGACTGGGCGACGCTCGCCTACACGAACGCCAAGGTGCGTGAGAACTACTCGCGCCGCTTCCGCATTCGCTTCCCGAATGAAGAACTGAATGCAGGCCGGCCACTGCGCACGACGCCCATCTACGATCGGCTGCAGAGCCAGCATGCGGTGTTCGGCGAATACTGCGGGCTCGAGCATCCGCTCTGGTTCGCGCCGACCAGCGCCGATGCGCATGAGCAGGTCACGTTCCATCGCTCGAATGCGCACGCGCACGTTGCGGCGGAGTGCAAGGCAGTGCGCAGCGCAGTCGGTCTGCTGGAGATCTCGAACTACGGCAAGTTCGAAGTGTCCGGCGCCGCGATCGAGCCATGGCTGTCTCGGGTGATGGCCAATCGCGTGCCCGCCGTCGGCCGTATTGCCCTTGCGCCGATGCTGAACGAGCGCGGCAAACTCATCGGCGATTTCACGATGTGTCGCGCGGCCGAGGATCGCGTGTTCCTCATCGGTACTTATGCTGCGGAAGGCTATTACCTTCGCTGGTTCGAGCGGCACATGCCGGCTTCCGGTGTCACGGTGCGCCCCTGCGCGATGGAATACGTTGGGTTGTCCGTTGCCGGTCCCCAGTCTCGTGCGCTTTTGCAGAAACTCGTGCGCCAGGATCTTTCGAGCGCCGCGTTCCCTTTCCTGTCCTTCAAGCGCCTGGACATTGGCATGGTGCCGGCGTGGGTCGGGCGCATCTCCTTCACCGGGGAACTCGGCTACGAAATCTGGGTGACCACCGACTATCAGCGCCTGCTCTACGACCTGCTCGTCGACGCAGGGCGCGAGTACGGGCTGAAGCCGTTCGGGGGTCGCGCCCTCAACACGCTACGCATCGAGAAGAGCTTCGGCACGTGGGCGCGCGAGTTTCGTCCGATATACGGTCCGCGCGAGGCAGGCCTCGAGCGTTTCGTCGATTTCGGCAAGGGCAATTTCATCGGCCGGGCGGCGGCGCTCGAAGAAAAAGAGAACGGCGGCGCGTTGCGGCTGACCGCATTCACCGTTGATGCCAAGGATGCCGATGCTATTGGCGATGAGCCGATCTGGCACGACGGCAAAGTGGTCGGCTGGGTCACCTCGGGCGCCTTTGGCCATAGCGTGCAGCAATCGCTGGCGCTCGGGTACATTCCGGCAAGCCTCGCAGGCGTCGACTCAGGCTTCGAAATTGAGATTATCGGTGAGCGGCGCAAGGCGTCGCCGCGCGCCGCACCTCTGCTCGATCCTTCGGGCGCGCGCATGCGGGCCTGACCACTTTTTCCGGGGGACGGCAAGGCAAGGTCGGTTGCGATTTCCCGGGGGAGCCGGGCAGGGCAAGGTCGGCTGGATTCAAGTGGACTGTCCAATCGAGACAAGCATTTAGCGCGGGCTGGGCGTAGAACTACTAGCGAGCCTGTCCGGGTAATCGAGCCCTCGCGACGGCGCCCATTACTCAGACAGGCTCCTAAGTCGCGGCGGAACAGGGTTGAAGCGTGAAGACGCATGCTCGGGTGGTGGTCATCGGCGGGGGCGTGGTAGGCGTCAGCACGCTCTATCACCTGACGAAGAAAGGCTGGACGGATGTCGTGCTGCTCGAGCGCAGCGAGCTCACGGCGGGCTCGACGTGGCACGCGGCCGGGCTGCTGCCGTTGTTCAACATGAGCTACGCCGTCGGCCAGCTGCACAAGTATTCCGTCGATCTCTACAAGCGCCTCGGCGCCGAGACCGGGCAGGACGTAAGTTTCCACGTCACCGGCAACCTGCGCCTGGCAACCTGCCGCGAGCGCATGGACGAGTACTACAAGTACTGCGGAACCGCCAACACCATCGGCGTTCCCTTCAGGATCATCACGCCAGAGGAAGTGCGGGCGCTCTGGCCCCTCGTGAATCTGGGCGACGGGCGTGACACTCCGAAAGTGATCGGTGCGCTCTTTCACCCGGACGATGGCCACATCGCGCCGGCCGATCTCACCATGGCGCTGCGCAAAGGCGCGCGCAATGCGGGCGCCGAAATCTACGAGCGCACGGAAGTCACCGCTGCTGAGCGAACCGCGTCGGGCGAATGGAAGCTGCGCACGACCCAGGGCGACATCGTCGCGGATCACGTCGTGTGCGCCACGGGCAACTACGCGCGCCAGACCGGGCGCTTGTTCGGGCTCAACGTGCCGGCCATTCCGGTCGAACACCAGTTCATCGTTTACGACAAGTCGCCGGAGCTCACGGCCTACCGAAGCGGCGGCGCCACGGAGCTTGCCGTGCTGCGTGAGCCGGATCAGTCCTACTACCTGCGTGAAGAGCGGTCGGGGTGGATCCTCGGCCCCTATGAGCATGGCGCTCCCGCGGTGTTCGCCGATGGCGTGCCCGATTCGTTCGGGCGGAATCTGTTGCCCGGGGACCTGGACCGGCTGCTGCCGCACGTTGAAGCGGCGGCGCGGCGCGTGCCGGCGCTCGAGAACTGCGGCATCAAGGATATCGTCAACGGCCCCATCTCTTATACGCCGGACGGCAGTCCGCTGATCGGGCCGGCCTGGGGCGCGCGCAACCTGTGGCTCAACGAGGGTCACAGCTTCGGCATCACGGCCGCGGGCGGCGCGGGCTGGCAGCTGGCCGAATGGATCGTCGAGGAAGAGCCGGGCATCGACCTGCTGCCGGTCGATCCGCGCCGCTTCGGCGCGTACACGACCAAACGCTACCTCGTGCGCAAGAACGAGGAGACCTATCGCAACGTCTTCACGGTTCACTTCCCGGACGAGGAACGCGCGGAAGGGCGGCCGGGCAAGACGAGCGCCGTGTACGACAAGCTTGATCGAATGGGTGCGGTGTGGGGTCAGCGTTACGGCTGGGAACGCGCCAACTGGTTCGCGCCCGCGGGTGTCGAGCGGCGAGACGAGTGGAGCTTCCGGCGAACCAACTATTTCGAACACGTCGGCAACGAGTGCCGCCGCATGCGGCAGGGCGTCGGCATCATCGATCTGGCTCCCTTCAGCAAGTTCGAAGTGAGCGGGCCGGGTGCTGCGAGCTGGCTCGACGGGTTGGTCGCCAACAAGGTTCCGTCGAAGGCGGGCCGCATGGCGCTCAGTCACGCGCTCACGCGTCGTGGCGGCATTCGTTCCGAGTTCACGATCACTAAGATTTCGGAGAACCACTTCTATCTCGTGAGCGCGGGGGCTGCCGAGCGCTACGACTACGACTATCTGCAGAAGGCGCTGCCGGCGGATGGCTCAGTCACCTTGCGCAACGTCACCGGCGCGCGCGGATGTTTTGCGCTCGCTGGGCCTCGCTCGCGCAGTGTTCTCGCGGAACTCACCGACGCGCCGCTCGACAACGCCGCATTTCCCTGGCTTTCCGGTCAGGTGCTCGAAGTGGGGTTCGCGGCCGATGTTTACGCGTTGCGCGTCAACTTCGTGGGCGCGCTCGGCTGGGAGTTGCATTTCCCGGTCGAATCCGCGCACTCCCTGTTCGATGCGCTGTTTGATGCGGGTAAGGAATTCGACATCGGCATGGTCGGCATGCGCGCCATGGACTCGCTGCGTCTCGAGAAATCGTACCGCATGTGGGGCCTCGACCTGACGCCCGACTACACGCCTTACGAGGCGAGCCTCGATCGCTTCGTGCGGCTCGACAAGGGCGAATTCATCGGCAAGGCGGCGCTCGAGGCGCAGCAGGCGCGCGGCGTGCCGCATCGCTTCGTCACGCTCGAAGTGCACGATGTCAAGGACGCGGACCCGCTGGGCAACGAGCCCTTCTTTGACGCCAAGGGCGCCATCGTCGGCCGGGCAACCTCTGGCGGATATGGCCACATGCTCGGCAAGAGTCTCGCCATTGGGTACATCGCGCAGGAGTTTGCAGCCGTCGGCACGCAGATAGGCATCGAGATCCTGGGTGAACGCAAGCAGGCGACCATCGTGCAGGAATCGCCGTACGACCCTGACAATCGCGACTTGCGTGCCTGAGAGCTGAGAGAGGCGCGATGCGATCCTTCAACGCTCTTTCGCTCCTTTGGGGCGGGCTCACGGGTCAACGGCACTGGCGTCAGCAATGGCGTTCGCCGGAACCCAAGCCTGCCTACGACGCGGTCATCGTCGGGGCCGGCGGCCACGGCCTGGCGGCCGCGTACTATCTTGCGAGCGAGCATGGCTTGCGGAACATTGCCGTGCTCGAGAAGAACTGGCTCGGCGGCGGCAACACCGGCCGCAACACCACGATCATCCGCTCGAACTATCTGTTCGATGAGAGCTCCGCGCTCTACGACCACGCGGTGAAGATGTGGGAACACCTGTCGCAGGTGCTCAACTACAACGTGATGTTCTCGCAGCGTGGCGTCATGATGCTCTCTCACAACGTGCACGACGTGCAGGTGTTTCAGCGTCATGTGCATGCGAATCGCGCGAACGGCGTCGACAACGAGTGGCTCACGCCGGAACAAGCGCAGGCGTTCTGTCCGCCTCTGGTCATCGACAGCCGGCTTCGTTATCCCGTGCTCGGCGCCGCGCTCCAGCGCCGGGGTGGCACTGCGCGCCACGATGCAGTTGCGTGGGGCTATGCGCGTGCCGCTGACGCCCTTGGCGTAGACATCATCGAGAATTGCGAAGTCACTGGCATTCGCTGCGATGGGAAGGGCGCGGTGGCTGCGCTCGAGACGACGCGCGGCGTCATCAACACGACGAAGGTGGGCGTCTCGGCCGCCGGACACACGAGCGTTGTCATGGACATGGTCGGGCTGCGACTGCCGCTCGAAAGCTATCCTCTGCAGGCGCTGGTCTCTGAGCCCGTCAAGCCGATCTTCCCGTGTGTCGTGATGTCCAACACGATTCACGCGTATATCAGCCAGTCCGACAAGGGTGAGCTCGTCATCGGCGCGAGCACCGATGCGTATACCTCGTACACGCAACGGGGTGCGCTTCACGTGAACATGCATACCGTCGCCGCTATCTGCGAGCTCTTCCCGATCTTTCGGCGCCTGCGGATGCTGCGCAACTGGGGCGGCATCGTCGATGTCACGCCGGATCGCTCGCCGATCATAGCGAAGACACCGGTGCCTGGGCTCTACGTGAACTGCGGCTGGGGCACTGGCGGCTTCAAGGCGACTCCGGGCGCGGGGCATCTGCTCGCGTGGACCATGGCGCGCGATCAGCCGCACCCTATCAATGCGCCGTTTACCATCGAGCGGTTCCGCGACGGCTACCTCATCGACGAAGCGGCGGCTGCGGCCGTTTCGCACTAGCGTGCACGTGCACCCATGCTGCTGATCCGCTGCCCCTATTGTGGTGCTCGTCCCGAGATCGAGTTCGTTTACGGTGGCCAGGCACACATCGCGCGCCCGGGCCCGCAAGCCTCAGATCAGGAGTGGGCCGACTTCCTGTATGCACGCACCAACGTGAAGGGTGTGCATGCCGAGCGCTGGCGTCACGTTCATGGCTGCGGTCAGTTCTTCAACGCGCGGCGCGATACCACCACCGATCACTTCGTGGCGACCTATCGGCGCGATGAGCCGCGCCAGTGAGCGTGCCGCTGCGCACCGCCGCCGGCGGCCGTGTCGATCGGGCGAAGCCACTGCGTTTCAGCTTCGATGGCCGCCAGTACACCGGGTTTCAAGGCGACACGCTGGGCTCGGCGCTGATCGCGAACGGCGTGCACTTCGTCGCGCGCTCGTTCAAATATCACCGCCCGCGCGGCTTTCTCAGCGCGGGCGCTGAGGAACCCAACGCTCTGGTCACCGTGCTGCGCGACGCCGCGCGCTACACACCGAATCTTCCCGCAACCGACGTGGAGCTCTACGACGGCTTGGTCGCGGAGAGTCAGAACCGCTGGCCGTCGCTGTCGTTCGATATCGGGCGCTTGAACGACCGCCTGTCGCGATTCATCCCTGCAGGCTTCTACTACAAGACTTTCATGTGGCCGCGCCGCGCGTGGCACTCGTTCTATGAGCCGCGCATCCGGGCAGCCGCCGGGCTCGGGCGTGCGCCGGTGGAGCCCGACCCCGACCACTATGCGCACCGATATGCGCACTGTGACGTGCTGGTCGTCGGCGCTGGGCCCGCGGGTCTGAGCGCCGCGTTGACCGCCGCGCGCGCGGGCCTATCAGTCTTTCTTTGCGATCGACAGGCAGAACCCGGTGGCTCTCTGCTCAGCGACCGCTCTGCCCGCATCGACGGACAGCCGACGGAGGTCTGGCGCGAGCGAGTTCTCGCGGAACTCGCGAGTCGCCACGGCGTGACGCTCCTCAAGCGCACGACGGCGTTCGGCTACTTCCCGCACAACATGATTGGGTTGAACGAGCGCATCACCGATCACCTCGCGCGGCCCGATCCCGATCTGCCGCGTGAACGGCTTTGGCAGGTGCGCGCGAGAGAGGTCATTCTCGCGGCGGGGGCGGTCGAGCGCCCGCTGGTTTTTCCGGGCAACGATCGCCCGGGCATCATGCTTGCCGATTCGGCGCGCATCTATCTGAATCGCTACGGCACATTCGCCGGCCGGCGCGTCGTGCTGGTCACCGCCCATGATGCCGCTTACCGAGCTGCTATTGAGCTGCAAGCAGCGGGCGCGAGCGTCCTCGCTATTGCCGATGTGCGCGCGGTTGCCGCCGGGCCGCTGCCGCAACAGGCTCGGGCGCGCGGCATTCCTGTTCAGACACGCTCCACTGTCGTAGGTACTCGCGGCGGACGGCGTGTAAGTGCCGTTCAACTCGCGCAACTAGACGACGCAGGCGCCTTGCACGGCTCGGTGCAGACGCTGGCGTGCGACCTGCTGCTGATGTCGGGCGGATTCACCCCGAGCATTCACCTGTTCTCCCAATCGCGCGGCAAGCTGGCCTGGGAGGAGGGCCTGCAGGCGTTCATTCCTGCGGCGCCCGCAGAGCGAACGCACTCCGCTGGCGCATGCCGCGGTGTCTTTGGTCTTGCACATGCGCTCGCGGACGGCGCCGAGGCTGCGGTTCGCGCCGCGCGTTCGCTGGGCACGACCGTCGAGACGCCGCAGCCTTCTCAGGTTGAATGTGATGCCCTCCCGTCGGCGGGATTCATCGGCGCCTTGCCGCAGCCCGCTGGCCGTGAGTCCGGCAAGGCATTTGTCGATTGGCAGAACGATGTCACCCTGCGCGACCTCTCTCTAGCCGTGCGCGAGGGGTTCCGCTCCATCGAGCACGTCAAACGCTACACCACTACTGGAATGGCGACGGATCAGGGGAAGACGTCGAACCTGAACGCACTGGCGGTCGTGGCGCGCGAGCTCGGACGCCGCGTTCCCGAAGTCGGGCTCACTACTTTTCGCATGCCGTACGTCCCCGTCACGTTCGGCACACTGGCCGGGCATGCGCGCGGGGATCTGTTCGATCCCGTGCGACGCACGCCGATGCATGAGTGGTCCGCGGCGCAGGGCGCCATATTCGAGGATGTGGGTGCCTGGAAGCGCGCACTCTATTTCCCACGCGCGGGCGAAGACGCGGCCCGAGCGGTGTCGCGCGAATGCCGAGCTGTGCGCAGCGGCTGCGGGATTTTCGATGCCTCCACGCTTGGGAAAATCGAAGTCGCCGGCCCGGACGCGGCTGAGTTCCTGAATCGCCTGTACGTGAATGACTTCGCGAGCCTTGCGGCCGGCCGGTGCCGCTACGGCATCTTGCTGCGCGACGATGGCTACGTGTTTGATGACGGTGTCGTGGCGCGCACGGCCGCCGATCGGTTTCACGTCACCACCACCACGGGGGGCGCTGCGCGAGTGCTCGCGCTGATGGAAGACTATCGCCAGACCGAGTGGCCGCAGCTCAGGGTCTGGCTCACATCGATCACGGAACAGTGGGGAGTCATTGCGATTCAAGGCCCCAGGGCGCGGCAACTGTTGCAACCGCAGATCGAAGGCATCGACCTTTCGGCAGGCGCGCTGCCTCACATGAGCCTGGCGCGCGGCCGCATCTTCGGTGCTCCGCTGCTGCTGTTCCGCGTGAGTTTCACAGGCGAGCTGGGCTTCGAGCTGAATATTCCCGCGGACCATGCGGCAGAAGTGTGGGAGCAGCTTCACGCGGCGGGCGAGCCATTGGGCCTCACTCCCTATGGTACGGACGCCATGCACCTGCTGCGTGCCGAGAAGGGCTACATCATCGTGGGCCAGGACACGGACGGCACCGTCTCTCCACACGATGCCGGCCTAGGCTGGGCGATTGCCGCAAAGAAGCCGGATTTCCTCGGCAAGCGAGCACTGTCGCGGCCGGCGTTCCAGAATCCGGCGCGCAAGCAACTCGTGGGGCTCGTTACCGCCGATGGCACAACGGTGCTGGAGGAGGGCGCACAGGTTTCCGAGCGGGCGA
>JBDTUL010000206.1:0-9739 GCA_040007735.1 Gammaproteobacteria bacterium
CTACACCATGCTGCTCGAGCGCCTGGATCTCGTGGGGTGCGATGGTGCCACCGCCACCGACCACGACCCGAATATGATCCGCGCCCTGCTCGCGCAGCATATCCACCATGTAGGCGAAATATTCGTTATGTCCACCCTGATAGGAACTGACGGCGATGCCGTCGGCATCTTCCTGGATCGCAGCCCGGACGATATCTGCAACACTGCGGTTGTGGCCCAGGTGAACCACCTCGGCCCCCTGCGCCTGCAGGAGACGGCGGATCATGTTGATGGCAGCATCGTGCCCATCGAACAGGGAGGCCGCGGAAACGAAGCGCAGCGGCGTGCCGGTGGCCGGCGCTTCGGGTTCTTGGCGCGCGGCCGTGCCGCCTTCGGATCTGCCGTTCATTTGCGGCCTCGCGTGGGAGTGGCGAATTAAACCTACTTGCCGGTAGGATATTACGCTACCATGGCGCATCCCGTCGAGTTTGCCGCCTTTTCGATCCTGACAGACCCATGACCCGACGCATCGCCCGCTCCCGAGACACCCCCGCCGCCCAGGCGCCGGATTCGGCCTCTGCCTGGCGCGCTGGCCGCAAGCGCCTGCGCGATCACTCAGTAAAGAAGGATGCGGTCATTCGCGTGGCGGCCCGAGCGTTCAACGAGCGCGGCTTTCACAACACTTCGCTGGATGATATCGCCGCTGCGCTCGAGGTGACGAAGCCTACGATCTATTACTACGTGCCGAACAAGGAACAGCTCCTGTTCGAGTGCTTCGTCGCCGGGCTCGAGCCTATCCACGCCGCCCTCAGGGAGGTGAAGGATTCGAAAGCCCCCGCGCGGGATCGCCTGTGCGCCGTGCTTCGCCAGTACGTTGCCGCCATCGCCTCCGAATTCGGCTGGTGCATGGTGCGTGCCGAAGAGCAGGATCTGGGGGAGAATCTCAGTGCGCAGGTGCGTGCGCTGAAGGCGATCATCGACCAGGGCATTCGCAAGCTGCTGCGCGAAGGCATGAAAGATGGCTCCATCGAAACGCGGGACATCAAGATGAGCGCCTTTGCGCTCGCCGGCGCCGTCAACTGGATCGCGCACTGGTATCGGGACAAGCAAGGCCTCACACCTGAGCAGATCGGCGATGCATTCGTCACTTTTTTCGAGGACGGCCTGCGCCCGCGCACCGCGCGACGCAAAGCCGCCGTCCGGCCGGCGGCACGCGCCGCCACTGCGTAGATTTATTCTTGCCGGCGCAAAGCGCCGTTATCCGAACGGGGTTCCTGACCCCGTAAGTCCCGGGCGCAGCCCGTGAGAGGTCATAGTCATGTCAGATGAAAACGTCGTCATCGTTTCGGCCAAGCGCACACCCATTGGCGCGTTCCAGGGCGTGCTCACGCCGGTCACCGCCCCGCAGCTCGGCGCGGCCGCCGCGAGAGCGGCCATCGAAGCCGCAGGCCTCAAGGGCGCGGATATTCAGGAAGTGATCTTCGGCTGCGTCTTGCCGGCCGGTCTCGGCCAGGCGCCTGCGCGTCAGGCGGCGCTCGCCGCGGGCGTGCCGGTGGGCGTTCCAGCCACCACGCTGAACAAGATGTGTGGCTCCGGCCTGAAAGCCGTCATGGCGGCTGCGGATCAGATTCGGGCCGGCGACATCGAGATCGCACTCGCGGGCGGCCTCGAGTCCATGACCAATTCGCCTTACCTGCTGCCGAAGGCGCGCGGTGGATATCGCATGGGCCACGGCGAAATCCTGGACCACATGTTCTACGACGGGCTGCAGAGCCCGTTCGATGGCCAGATGATGGGCGCCTTCGGCGAAGCCACGGCGAAGAAATATTCGTTCTCCCGCGCCGACCAGGATGCGTTCGCCACCGAGTCCGTTCGCCGTGCGTTGCGCGCGGTTGAGGCCGGGGATTTCGATGCGGAGATCACTCCTGTCACGGTGAAAGGCCGCAAAGGCGAAACCGTAGTGTCGCGCGACGAAACACCGTTCACCTGCGACATCAGCAAGATTCCGGGGCTGAAGCCCGCGTTCGCGAAAGATGGCACTGTCACTGCGGCCAGCTCGTCTTCGATCTCAGATGGCGCCGCCGCGCTCGTTCTCATGCGTGAGAGCACGGCGAAGGCTCGCGGGATCAAGCCGCTCGCGCGCATCCTCGCGTACTCGAGCTTTGCGCACGAGCCGGAGTGGTTCACCACCGCGCCAGTCGGCGCCATCAAGAAGACGCTCGCGAAGCTCGGTTGGAAGCCGAGTGACGTGGATTTGTACGAGGTGAACGAGGCGTTCGCCGCAGTCACCATGGTTGCCATGAGGGATATGGATATCGACCACGCCCGCATGAATGTAAATGGTGGCGCATGCGCGCTCGGGCACCCCATCGGTGCCACCGGGGCGCGCATTCTCACCACGCTGGTACACGCGCTGGCGCGCCGGCAGTTGAAGCGCGGGCTCGCGGCGCTTTGTATTGGTGGCGGTGAGGCGGTGGCGCTCGCTGTTGAGCGGGTTGATTAGCTCGTGAGATCGCTCTTCAGCCGCCCGGCGATTGCGGGCTTCTTGATTGTGGCTGCGCCGGCAAGAAGCCCGCAATCGCCGGGCGGCTGAAGATGAAGAAAAAACAGCCTCGCTGAAAAGCCACCTAAAGAAATGATCGGTAACGCAAGGTAAACTCCACTCATGCCCCGCATCCCGTCGGAAATCGATTCATCGAGCGACCGCTTCCGGGCGAATCACTCTCGAATGAGTGCTCTGTCGACGGATCTGCGAGCGCAGCTCGAACGCGCATCGCTCGGCGGTGGGAACGATGCAAGGCGCAAGCACACGGCGCGCGGCAAACTTCTGCCTCGTGAGCGCATCCAGACATTGGTAGACCCGGGCAGCCCGTTCCTGGAACTGTCGCCGCTTGCCGGCTACGGCATGTACGGTGGAGACGCACCGGCCGCCGGCCTCATCACGGGCATCGGCCGAATCCACGGCCGCGAAGCGCTCATCATTGCCAACGATGCCACCGTCAAAGGCGGCACCTATTTTCCGATCACCGTAAAGAAGCATCTGCGCGCGCAGGAAGTCGCTCTCGAGCATTCCCTGCCGTGCGTGTATCTCGTGGATTCAGGCGGGGCGTTCCTCCCGCTGCAGGATGAAGTGTTTCCCGACAAGGAACACTTCGGCCGCATCTTCTACAACCAGGCCCGCATGTCTGCGCGTGCCATCCCGCAAATTGCGGTGGTCATGGGCAGTTGCACCGCCGGCGGCGCGTACGTTCCTGCCATGTCTGATGAAACCATCATCGTGCGCAACCAGGGCACCATTTTTCTAGGCGGCCCGCCGCTGGTGAAGGCGGCCACCGGCGAAGAAGTGGATGCGGAATCGCTCGGCGGGGGTGACGTTCACACGCGCACCTCCGGCGTGGCGGATCACCTTGCCGAAAACGACACACACGCTCTCGCCATCGCACGCTCCATCTTCGCAAGCCTGCCGCAGCGCGCCGCGCCCTGGCTCACATGCGATGAGCCCAGCGAACCGGTGCTGGATGCCAGTGAGCTCTACGGCATCCTTCCGGAAGACACGCGCCAGCCTTTCGACGTTCGCGAGATCATCGGTCGATTGGTCGACGGCTCCGAGTTCCACGAGTTCAAGGCGAACTACGGGCCGACACTGGTGTGCGGTTTCGCGCGCATCTGGGGGTGCCCCGTCGCCATCATCGCGAACAACGGCATTCTGTTCTCAGAGTCTGCGCTGAAGGGCGCGCACTTCGTGCAGCTGGCCAACCGTCGCGGCACGCCGCTCCTGTTCCTGCAGAACATCACCGGTTTCATGGTCGGCAAGAAGTACGAGAACGCCGGCATCGCGAAAGATGGCGCGAAGATGGTTACCGCCGTGGCGTGCGCCACCGTGCCGAAGCTCACTGTCATCATCGGTGGCTCTTTCGGTGCCGGAAACTACGCCATGTGCGGCCGTGCGTATGGCGGCCGTTTCCTGTGGATGTGGCCGAATGCGCGCATCTCAGTCATGGGCGGTGAGCAGGCCGCGCAGGTTCTCGCCACCGTTCGCCGCGATGGCCTTCAGGCTCGCAAGGAAACGTGGCCCGAGGCGGACCAGCAGCGATTCATCGACGGTATTCGCGGCCAGTACGAAACGCAGGGCCATCCCTATTACGCAACCGCGCGTCTCTGGGATGACGGCATCATCGACCCGCTCGATACGCGCCGCGTGCTCGGGCTCGCGCTTCACGTGGCCGCTCGCGGCCCGGCGCCCGAGCCGGAGCGCTACGGCGTGTTTCGAATGTAGTTTTTTCGGCCGCCGAGCGCGGCCCATCAGGACAAGGCAAACATGAAAATCGCAGAGGCACGCGCCGTCGTCACCGGTGGCGCATCCGGGCTCGGTAACGCAGTAGCCCGCCACATCGTCGCCAACGGCGGGCGCGTCGTCATGCTGGATGTGCAGGAAGCGCCGGGCCAGGCCGCCGCCGCGGAGCTCGGCGTGTCCGCGGGCTTCGTCAAATGTGACGTCACCTCCGAGGCGGAGGTCGTCGCCGCGATGAGCGCGGCGAAAGAGCAGATGGGCAGCATCAATCTGCTGGTCAACTGCGCTGGCGTCGTCGGCGCCGGGCGCGTGCTCGGCAAGAGCGGCCCGATGGCCGGTGAGTTCTTCACTCGCGTCGTCCACATCAATCTCATCGGCACGTTCCTGTGCGACAAGGCTGCCGCGGCTCTCATGCAGAACAACGCGCCGAGTGCCGACGGCGAGCGCGGCTTGATCATCCACACTTCCTCAGTGGCGGCGTTCGAAGGCCAGATCGGCCAGGCCGCCTACTCGGCGACCAAAGCCGCGGTCATGGGCATGACGTTGCCCATCGCACGCGAGCTCGCCATGTTTGGCATTCGCTGCATGTCCATCGCGCCCGGTATTTTCCGCACGCCGATGATGAATGCCATGTCGCAGGAACTGCAGGATTCGCTGGGCCGGCAGGTGCCCTTCCCCCCGCGCCTCGGCAAGCCGGAAGAGTTTGCGCAGCTCGTTGCGGCCATTTTCGAGAACACCATGCTGAACGGCGAGACCATCCGATTGGACGGCGCCATTCGCATGCAGCCCAAGTAGACTCACGCCCCAGCAGCGGGAAGGACAGCACACGTGACCGTCGAACGAGATCAGATGGAGTACGACCTGGCGATCGTGGGCGCCGGGCCCGCAGGCCTGGCGTGCGCCATTCGCCTGAAGCAGCTCAAGTCCGACCTGAACGTGTGTGTGCTGGAGAAAGGCTCCGCCGTCGGCGCGCATTCGCTCTCCGGCGCTGTCATCGAGCCCGGCCCGCTCGACACGCTACTGCCGGACTGGCGCCAGTCACCGCCCGCCATCTGCGTGCCCGCGAAGCGAGACGAGTTTCGGCTGCTCACGCGAACCGGAAGCATGCGACTGCCCTTGCCGTCTCAGCTTCACAACACGGGCAACTTCATCACCTCGCTCGGTTTGCTCACGCCCTTGCTTGCGCAGAAAGCGGAAGCCCTGGGCGTCGATGTGTTCGCAGGCTTTGCCGCCGCGGAGCCGCTCTTCAATGAAGATGGCTCGGTCGCAGGCGTGCAGCTCGGCGACATGGGCATAGAGAAAAGCGGTGAGCCTGGCCCGAACTACACACCCGGCCCGCAGGTGCGAGCACGCACCACCCTGATTGCGGAAGGCTCTCGCGGCAGCATCGCCAAACAGCTCATCAAGCGCTTCAAACTCGACGCGAATTCGTGCCCGCAGACCTTCGGGCTCGGCATGAAGGAAATGTGGCAGCTGCCCGCGGGTCGCGCGGAGCCCGGTCTCGTTCAACACACCTTGGGATGGCCGCTGGATACGCGTACGTATGGCGGCAGCTTCGTCTATCACCTCGACAACGACCGCATCTACGTGGGGTTCGTCGTGGGGCTGGATTACGAAGACCCGAGGTTGAAGCCTTTCGAAGCGTTCCAGCAGTTCAAACATCACCCGCATATGAAGGCGCTGCTGGCGGGCGGCGAAGTCATTGCGGCCGGCGCGCGCACGATCGCGGCGGGCGGCTGGCAGTCCATCCCGCAGCTCGAGATGCCGGGTGCCCTGCTCATCGGCGATGCGGGCGGCGGCGTGAACCTGCCCAAGATCAAAGGGGTGCACCAGGCCATTCGCTCCGGAATGCTGGCCGCGGAGCATCTGGTCGAAACCGGCTCCCCGGCAGGGTTCGATGCGCGCTGGCGCGCGTCCCCGGGCGGGCAGGAACTGCGCAAAGTGCGCAATTTCAAGGCGGGCTTCAAACGGGGCCTGTGGTTCGGCATGGCGAATTCCGCGCTCGAAGTCGCAACCGGCGGCCGCACTCCGTGGACGCTTCGCAACGAGCCCGCCGACTTTCAGCGCCTGCAGAAGCTGGACGACTACGAGTCCCCGGACCGTCACTGGGTCGCCCGAACGCTGCCCCCGCGCGACCGGGTCGCCTCCGTTTTCCTGGCCTCCACGACGCACGATGAGAGCCAGCCCGCGCACCTGAAGATCCTCGACCCCTCCATTTGCTCCGACCGCTGCACGAAGGAATTCGGCAACCCCTGCCAGAATTTCTGCCCGGCCAATGTGTACGAGATGGTGGACGATGGCGCCGGCAAGAAGCGCCTGCAAATCAACGCCGCGAACTGCGTGCACTGCAAAGCCTGCGACATCAAGGACCCGTACGCGATCATCAACTGGACGACCCCGGAAGGCGGCTCTGGCCCGAACTACCAGTCGCTCTGAGGGGCTGCGCGCTCCATCGCCGCCCTCCATAAATAAAGCAACGTCGTACCGACCAACGGGCAAACGGCATCGGGTAATCTAGCGCCCATGCAGCCGATCTGGAGCCCGTCCGCCGAACGAGTCGCGGACGCAAACACCACCCGCTTCGTCACGTGCATCAACGCACGTCGCGCCTTGCGTCTCAAAACCCACGCCGACCTGTACCAGTGGTCGATCGAGCATCCGGCTGATTTCTGGGTGGAGCTGGCAAGGTTCGCCGACGTGCGCGCCGACTGGGGCAACGGCCCGCCCGTCCAGGACGCCGGCCGCATGCCCGGCGCGCGCTTCTTTCCCACCGCGCGGCTGAACTTCGCCGAAAACCTGCTCCGTTTCCGCGACCGCCAACCCGCCCTCGTGTTCCGCAACGACCGCGGCTCACGGCGTGAGTTGTCTTACCTCGAATTGCACGAGGAAGTGGCGCGCGTTGCCGCCGGCCTGAGAGCGGTTGGCGTCGTCGCCGGCGATCGAGTCACGGGGTTCCTGC
This sequence comes from Gammaproteobacteria bacterium, assembly GCA_040007735.1. Classification (GTDB taxonomy): domain Bacteria; phylum Pseudomonadota; class Gammaproteobacteria; order Steroidobacterales; family Steroidobacteraceae; genus JADGHX01. The sequence goes on from JBDTUL010000206.1 coordinate 7,230, forward strand.
CGAATCTGCCGGAGGCCACCATCGCCATGCTGGCGGCGGCGAGCATCGGCGCCATCTGGTCTTCCTGCTCGCCCGACTTTGGCATGGGCGGCGTGCTGGATCGCTTCGGACAGATCGCGCCGAAAGTGCTGATCACCGCCGACGGTTACTTCTACGCCGGCAAGACGCTCGACTCGCTCGCCGCCATGTCCAAAGTGCTGGAGAACCTGCCCAGCGTTCGCAAAGTGGTGGTGGTGGGCTACGTCAGCCCCGAGCCCGATCTGCAGCGCCTCGGCGAGGCAGCCAAAATCGCCACTCGCTGGAGCGACTTCGGTACCCGCGGCGCGCAGCTCGTGTTCGAGGCGCTGCCATTCGACCACCCTCTCTATGTGATGTATTCATCAGGCACCACCGGCGTGCCGAAGTGCATCGTGCACGGCGCGGGCGGCACGCTGCTTCAACATCAGAAGGAGCATCTCCTTCACGCGGACATCAAGCGCACCGATCGCGTGTTCTATTTCACGACGTGCGGCTGGATGATGTGGAACTGGCTCATGAGCGTGCTCGCCACCGGCGCCACGGTCGTGTTGTACGACGGCTCCCCTTTCCACCCCGAGCCCGGCTCGCTGTGGAAAATGGCGGAGCAGGAGCGCATCAACATCTTTGGCACCAGCTCCAAGTTCATCGCCGCCACGGAAAAGAGCGACTTCGATCCGGCAAGCGAGGTCGACCTGCCTTGCCTGCGCACGATCCTGTCCACGGGCTCACCTTTGCTGCCCGAGAACTTCGACTACGTGTATCAGCACATCAAGGGCGATGTGCAGCTGGCGTCTATTTCGGGCGGCACCGATATCGTGTCCTGCTTCGCGCTCGGTTGTGCCACGGAGCCTGTGTATCGCGGCGAAATTCAGTGCCGCGGGCTCGGCATGAAGGTGGAAATCTTCGACGATGAAGCGCGCCCCCTGCACGGCGAACGCGGTGAGCTGGTCTGCACGGCGCCGTTCCCCTCGATGCCGGTGGGATTCTGGAACGACCCCGACGGCGCGAAGTATCGCGCTGCGTACTTCGAGCGCTTCCCGAATGTGTGGCATCACGGGGACTACGCAACGCTCACCGAGCACGACGGGCTCATCATTCATGGCCGCTCCGATGCGGTGCTGAATCCGGGCGGCGTCCGCATCGGCACGGCAGAGATTTACGCCGTTGTCGAAAACATGGAAGAAGTCGTCGAAGCGCTGGCCGTTGGCCAGGAGTGGCAGGGCGATGTGCGCGTGGTGCTGTTCGTTCGTCTGAAGCCCGGCGTCGAGCTCGACGAGCCACTGCGCAAGAAGATTCGGGACGCCATTCGCGCCGGCACGACGCCCCGGCACGTTCCGGCGCGAATCGTCGCCGTGCCGGACATTCCGCGCACGCTGTCGGGAAAGATCACTGAGCTTGCCGTTCGAAATGTCATTCACGGCTTGCCCGTGAAGAATGTGGATGCGCTGGCCAACCCGCAGGCGCTCGAGCATTTCCGCGACCTGGCGGAGCTTCAGAGCTGACGCTTCGCGACGCCTACGATGCCCAGGTCAAGGAGCGCGGGTTCCGGCCCGACCACGCGCAGCTCACGGCCGTTGAAGCACTCGATGAACTGCGCCGCCGGCTGATGGCGGCCGACCGCGCGGCGCCCTCCGGCGCCCGGCGTCTGCTGTCGAAACTGGGTGTGGCGCAGATGCCGAACCCGGAGCGCGGTCTCTATCTATGGGGCGGCGTCGGCCGGGGAAAAACCTGGCTCATGGATCTGTTCTTTCAGAGCCTGCCGTTCGAGCAAAAGCTCAGGCGCCATTTCCATCGCTTCATGCACGACGTGCACGGGCAACTCAAACAACTCGCCAATGTGGAATCGCCGCTCGAGCGCGTGGCGGAGAATCTCGCCGGGCAAACCCGCGTGCTCTGCTTCGATGAGTTCTTCGTCTCCGATATCGCGGATGCCATGATTCTCGGCACGCTGCTGGAAGGATTGTTCCGCCGTGGCGTTACCCTGGTCGCCACATCCAATGTCGCTCCCAGGGACCTATATAAAGAGGGACTGCAGCGCGTCAGATTCCTGCCCGCCATCGAGTTGCTGGAGCGGCACACGCGGGTGCTCGCGGTGGATGGAGGCACGGACTACCGCTTGCGCCAGCTTACTCAGGCAGGCACCTACCTGATCTCGAGCGCACCCGACACACCCGGCCGGCTCGAAGCGCTGTTCAATCAAATCGCGGACGGTGTGGGTGCTACCACAGCGCGGCCTGTTGCCGGCGGCCGCTCGGGCGCGGGTGCCACTGTGGAAATCGAGGGCCGCGATATTCCCGTCGTGCGCGAAAGCGCCAACAGCATCTGGTTCGAGTTCGAAGCGCTCTGCGAGGGCCCGCGCAGCCAGAACGACTACATCGAAATCGCGCGCAACTATCAGTGCGTCATGGTGGCAAACGTGCCGCGCTTCGAGCCCACGCGGGAGAACGCCGCGCGCCGCTTCATCGCGCTGGTGGACGAGTTATACGACCACA
>JBDTUL010000207.1:0-9738 GCA_040007735.1 Gammaproteobacteria bacterium
CTCGAGGCTGGTCACCCAGCCCTGCACATTGCTGAAACATCTCGGATCGGGACCGCACCTCGACGATCCCCTTGTTTCCGAACGACGGCACCCAGTACCACGACGACTACAATCTGTTCAATCTCACTGCGACCTATGACTTCGGGGCGATTCGGCTGCTGAGCTCCACGAGCTATACCAGGGCGCAGCAGAACTACACCGCGTACTACGCCCTGAGCGATGTGAGCAACTTTCCCGATTCGCAGGTCGACAAGACCACGGCGCAGTCCAATACCCTGGTGGGCGACAAGCTCGACTACATTGCCGACTACAGCTATTCGGTCGGGGCGGGTTATCGCTTCAACTGGGCGAACGGCACGCCAGGGGCCTTGCATGTGGACTACAACGTCCGGGACAAGCTGAACTATCTCAACCGCACGCTTGCGCCAGCCGGTGCCATGCAATCGGACCGGGTCGCGCTCCTCAACGCCTGCGGCGGCGCCGAATGGGAGCGCTGGACGCTGGAGCTATATGGAGAGAACTTGCTGGACGAATCGGGCGACCTCGATCCGTGGGGGCCGCTTCATTTCGGTGCGCACTATCAGCCCCGCACGGTCGGCGTCCGAATCGGGCTCAACTACAAGTAACGCGACGTGCAGCCGGTTCGCTCGTAATTGTTCGTCGGAGTTCGACTCTTGTACACAAAACAATAACCCGCTACAGTCACCCTCGATGCGCACTCTGCAAACCTGAGGAGATACGGATCTTGAGTCGGGCATTTCTGTTGGCGTTGTGCGCGGTGATGGCGCTGAACTCCTCACCCTCGGGCGCAGCGGCCAAAGGCTCGACCCTTGCGCTGGTGGGCGCGACTCTGATCGACGGCACCGGCACGACGCCGCTTCCAGACAGCGTGATCCTGATTGCCGACGGCCGCATTGCCGCGGTGGGCAGCGCCGGGAAGCTTGCCATTCCGGCGGACGCCAGAATTCTGCGTCTCGGTGGAAAGTATGTGATTCCGGGGCTGATGGATGCCAACGTGCATCTCTTCATCGACATCGAGACCGAGCCGCTGCTCGAGTATGAAGGTCACTTCGATGACCTCATGGTCGAGGCGGCGCAAATCGCCCTGCGCAACGGCGTCACGACGGTCTTCGATACGTGGGGGCCTCGCGAGGCGCTGATCAGCGCGCGCAGCCGGATCAACAGTGGCCAGGACCCCGGTGCGCGGGTTTTCCTGGCGGGCAACATCATTGGCCTGGATGGTCCGTTCTCGAACGATTTCTTCCCACCCACCGCGCTCAGTTCCGAGGTCGTGAAGCGGATCAACGCTGCGTGGGAGCAGGGCGTTGGTGCCGATCTGCTGTGGCAGACGCCCGAAGAGGTGCGCGCGAAAGTGAGGGATTACATTGCGCGCGGGCAACTCGATTTCCTGAAGTTTGCGGCGAGTGGCCACCAGCAGGAGCAGTTGATCGCCTTCTCGCCCGATGCGCAAGCCGCGATCGTCGAGGAGGGGCACAAGGCGGGGCTCGTTGTGATGTCTCACAGCACGTCTGTCGAGAGCCTGCGCCTGGCGCTCGAGGCGGGTGTCGATCTGACGCAGCACTGCGAAATCACGGGAACACAGACCATACCTGAGGCCACATTGCGGGCAATCGTGGCGAAGCGCGTGCCGTGCGCGGCAATGTTGAAGACCCAGAAGTATCTGGCCTGGGACCATGCTAACAACCCGGGTTCGCGCAGGTCCGAGATAGCGGCGCAGAACGATCGCGCGCTGATCGTCTCCGGGGCGGTGATTCTGTTGACCACGGATGCGGGTGTGTTTCGCCCCGAGGCTCAATCCAATCCTCTGTTCGAAAAGTTTCTCAAGGACGTGCCCGACATGCCGATCGGCCTCGACGGTGCGCAGTTCCTGTGGCTCCAGGCGGCGCACGAGGCCGGCATGGCGCCGATGGATGCGCTCCTGGCGGGCACCCGAAACATCGCCGCTGCCTACGGCAAGCTCGGTGAGCTCGGCACGATCGAACCGGGGAAGCGGGCCGATCTGGTAGTACTGAATTCCAATCCTTTGCAGGACCCCGAAAACTACCGGGACATCAACCGGGTCATCAAGGATGGTGTTCCGGTCGATCGGGCTCGTCTGCCCGTCCGCCGCTTCCTCACCCGTGAATAGTTTCAAGCCGCTGGGCCTGGCGTGGGCTCTCTGCTTGCTCTGCTCGTCCGCCTGGGCGGATCCACCTCAATTTCGCTGGGGTGTGAAGATCCCGATGCGGGACTCGATCACGCTCAATGCAACGCTATATCTGCCGCCTCAGGCCGTCGCTCCGGCGCCGTGCATTTTTACCCTGACACCCTATGCGGCCGACAACTTTCATGCTCGGGGCGTCTATTTCGCCACCCACGGCTATCCGTTCGCGGTCGTGGAAGTCAGAGGCCGCGGAAATTCTCAGGGCGAGTTTCGTCCTTTCATACAAGAGGCGAAGGACGGTTACGACGCCGTGGAATGGCTCGCCCGCCAGCCCTGGTGCAACGGCAAGGTCGCCCTGTACGGCAGCTCCTATGGGGGCTACGACCAATGGGTCACGGCCAAAGAATTCCCGCCGCATCTGCGGACGATCGTGCCGACGGCATCGCCGTATCCGGGCATCGACTATCCGATGCGTAACAATATTTCCTATCCGTTCCTGATCCAGTGGATCACCCTCACGAATGGGCACACGTCACAGGCCAGGATCGCCGCGGACGATGCCCTCTGGTCGGGTCTCTATCGGCGGTGGTTCGAGTCCGGGCTGCCCTTCAATCAGCTCGACCGGATGTTCGGCAACCCTTCCGCGCTCTTTCAGGAATGGCTCAGCCACCCGCAACCGGATGGTTATTGGGATGCCTACAATCCGACGGCCGATCAGTATCGTCGGCTCCAGATTCCGATCCTGACCATTACGGGAAGCTACGATGACGATCAGACGGGCGCGCTGGAGCACTATCGGCGGTACATGAGTCAGGCGAGCCCGGACGCGAAGGCCCGGCACTATCTGGTGATCGGTCCCTGGGACCATGGCGGCACAGCGACACCGCAAGCGGACGTCGGCGGTGTGAGCTTCGGGCCTGCGAGCCTGCTGAATCTGGCGCAGCTTCACCTGGATTGGTACGCGTGGACGATGCAAGGGGCGCCGAAGCCAGGTTTTCTCGAAAAGCCTGTCGCGTACTATGTGGCGGTAAGCGATGTCTGGCGGTATGCGAGCACGCTGGAGGCGGTTACCGCGCGCTCCGACGCCTACTACCTGGACTCCACGCGTAACGCTATCGACATTTTCTCGTCGGGTTCTTTGGGAAATTCCAAAGGAAAAGGCCGGCCTGATTCCTATCGCTACGATCCACGCGACCCCGCTGCGCCGGAGATCGAGGCCGAGGCTCGTGCCACCGAGGGATCGTTGGTCGATCAGACAATGGTGCTCGCTCTGGGTGGACGCGAGCTGGTTTATCAAACCGCGCCGTTTGCGAAAGACACGGAGGTCAGCGGCTTCTTCAAGCTCCAGGCCTGGATCGGGATCGATTGTCCGGATACCGATCTGTACGCCGCCGTATACGACATCGACGAGAGCGGCGGCAGTGTCCGCCTGACCACCGATGCGATTCGCGCCCGATATCGCGAGGGATTGCGCACGCCCCAGTTGATCACTACTCGGGCTCCGTTGCGCTATGACTTTGAGCGTTTCACATTCGTGTCGCGTTTGATCCAGCGCCGCCATCGACTGAGGCTCGTCATCTCCCCCATGGGGCGAATGATCGAGTCGAGATTCACACAGAAAAACTATAACGGCGGCGGAGTCGTCGCCGAGGAGTCGGCGCGAGACGGGCGCCCGGTCACGGTGGCGCTGTATCACGATCGCGCGCATCCAAGCGTTCTCAACGTTCCGCTCGCACGGGAAAAGCCATGATGGCTGAAGCCCAGAGCAGCACGAGCACGGTGGTGCGAATGCGTCCGGCGCTCGTGAAATACTTTCGGCGCAAGACCGGTAGCGCGGTCGAGGCGGAAGACCTGACTCAGGATGTTCTGATCCGCGCCCTGACGCACATCAAATGGAAGACGCCCACCGACGTGGAGTGTTACGTCTTCGGGATCGCAGTGAATTGCTGGCGCGACCACGGCCGCCGACTGAAGAGTCGGGGTCCGACGATGGCGTTCGATGAGGTCAATGTCGAAGCGGTGGGAGTAGACGATCCGCCGGAGTGCGTCTTGATAGAAGAGGAGGAACTGAGCCAGCTGGTCGGGGCTCTGGAGCAACTCACGGCGCGCACCCGGACGGTCGTCATGCTGATCAAGCTCGAGCAGATGAGGATCGCGACCGTCGCCAAGGTGCTCGGCATTTCAGTGAGTGCGGTAAACAAGCACCTGGCCCGAGGTCTCGCCTGCCTTGCGCATCTCGTACAACTGCCGGGATAGCGCGCGGCTGATAATTTCTTGAGAAAGATCGCGAAAGGGGGATGAACATTTTCGCAATTCGTACGTGTTAATAGATATGCGGTTCTGCACCGCTCCAAGACCAACGAATAAAACGGGAGAATCGATGCGCACTCAGAGAATGAAGAAATTGTTTTCCGCTGTTGCCGCGCTTTCTCCAGTCTTCTGTTTCCAGGCGACCGCGGCGACGACGGACGATGCGGAGCCGAAGCTGGACGAGATCATCGTCACCGCAACCAAACGTGAAGTCAGCGCGCAGGAGGTCCCGATCAGTATTACCGCGCTGAGTCAGGCCGCGCTGGAGCGAACAGGCGCGGACAGCTTCAAGGACTATCTGGCTCTGGCACCCGGCGTGGCCTACAACGAAGGCGGCGGTCTGGTCGGCAGCGGAGCGGTGACCATGCGCGGCATCGCGGCTTCCTTCGGCCAGCAGGGCCTGCAGCAGACGACAGAGGTATTCATCGACGACCTGCCGTCGCTTGCGCGGTTCCGCTCGTACCTCGGAACCGATCTGCGCACCTTTGATGTCGAGCGCATCGAGATTCTGCGCGGTCCACAGGGCACCTTGTTCGGCTCAGGTGCCATGGGCGGTGCAATCCGTCTCGTCACCAATAAACCGGATGCCACCAAATTCAATGCCGTCGCTGAACTCGGCGGCGCTTCCACCCACGGCGGTGAGGGGAGTTACAGCGCCAACGGCATGCTGAATCTGCCACTGGTGGAGAACAAGCTGGCGATGCGCCTGGTCGGCTACGACCGCGACGATGGTGGCTATGTCCACAACGTCACGCATGACAAGGACGATGTGAACCACGTGCGGTCCTACGGCGGGCGCGCGCTGTTGAGCTATTTGCCAAACGACCGCCTGTCGCTGCGTCTGACGCTGACAGGGCAGAAGGACCGGCAGGACGACAGCGACCGGACTTTCCTGCATTCCACCGATGGCGGTGCGCTGGACTTCGACTCGATCGATGCCAACACCGTCGATATCAGGACCGACATCGCCAATCTCACCGCCGAATACGATCTCGGATTCGCCTCGCTCCTGTCTTCATCCACTTACGCCAAGCGCGATATTCTCTGGCTTCCCGATGAGACCGCTTGGGCGAACCGGATATTCGGCACCTCCGGCGACGTGTTTCGAAATTATGTGATCGCGACCGATAGCAAGGTGCAGGAAATCCGGCTGACCTCGCACGGCGACGGACCGTTCCAATGGATTGGCGGCCTGTTCTATCTGGATCAGGATTTGCAATACAACACCTTGATGACCGTGCAAGGTCTCGGCGCGGCGTTCGATGTCGGCAGCGATCTGTACTTCGACTTCCGCGAGCACACTGGCACCAAGGAGAAAGCCGTGTTCGGCGAGCTCAGCTACAAGCTGCCTCACGAGGTAACGCTCACGGCCGGCGCGCGCTGGTTCGAGAACACTGTCGCATATGAGCTGCTGTATGGGGGTGAGTTCGCCGGCCCCAGCATTCCATACCGCGATCCGCACGAGAGCGCCGTGACGCCGAAGGTCTCCGTGAGCTACCAGCCGATGAAGGATCTGAATCTCTACGCGCTCGCCTCAAAGGGTTACCGCACGGGGCAAAACAACTACACGCCTCTGGTCGATCCGAACACCGGGTTGCCGCCTGCTGTGCCGCCGTTCTACGGGCCCGATAGCTTGTGGAACTACGAGATTGGAATGAAATCGTTGTGGCTCGACAGTCGGTTGAAACTGAACGTGGCTGCTTTCTACATCGATTGGAAAGATATCCAGCTGACGATCGACCTGCCGATCGGCTCGTGGGTCGACAATGCCGGCTCGGCGACTTCCAAAGGGCTGGAGTTGGAATTGCAGGCCGCGCTGACGCGCTGGGCCGAGTTCGGCAGCGCCTTTACCTATACCGATGCCACCATCGATAAGGTCAAGGAGGGCGTGGCCGCGGTGCCAGGGCAGCGCCTGCCGGGTACCGCCAAATACGCGGTCTCGAATTACCTGCAATTCACCCGATCATTGCCGAGCCACACGTCCGGCTATCTGCGCCTGGATCACAGATATACCGGCAAGAAGGCTGGCGACCTCAGCACGGTGAACCTGGAATCGGAGTCGTACGGCACCTTCAATATCCGCACCGGGCTGTATTTTTCCAATTATGAATTGGCGCTCTACGTCAACAATCTCACCAATGAGGAACCGGCGCTGACACCCTCACCCGGATTCCTCGGTAACGTGGATTTCACCACGCGCCCGCGGCCGCGTACGATTGGTGCCACATTCCGGATGAATTTCTAGAGGCAGTGGCAAATGCATGGCAGACAGACCTTCGCTCCCGCGGCGCTCGTTCTCGCCTGCCTGGTCACGTTCCTCGCGGTGGCTAAGGACTCCGCAGGTGTCCCATCGCCTGCGGAAATCACCGGATTTCCGGCTTCGGGCAGGGCGAGCCAACTGGTGCTAGAGCAGCGCCTGGACGCGGGGATCAGTGCGGGCGATCTGCGAGAGTGGATGAAGCGCATGTCCTCCGGTGCCAACCACGTTGGAGCGCCACATAACAAGGAGAACGCTGAGTTCGTATTGCAGCAGTTCCGCGCCTGGGGGTGGGATGCGCAGATCGAGCGGTTCGATGTGCTCTATCCCACGCTCAAACATCACTCGCTCGAGCTCGTCGGCCCGACTCGATTTGTCGCGAGCTTGAAGGAGCCGCCTGTCCAGGCCGATCCAACTTCGGCGCGCACGGACGGCATGCTCGCCTATCACGCCTACGGCGCCGACGGTGATGTCACTGCCGGGCTCGTCTACGTGAACTACGGCATGCCTGATGACTACAAGGCTCTCGCGCGTCGAGGCGTCGACGTCAAGGGCAAGATCGTGATCGCGCGCTACGGCCACGGCTGGCGGGGCTTGAAACCAAAGCTGGCGTACGAGCACGGCGCGGTTGGTTGTCTCATCTATTCGGATCCGCAAGATGATGGCTATGCCAAGGGGGACGTCTATCCCAAAGGCGCGTGGCGTCCTGCCGGCGGCGTACAACGAGGGTCGGTTCTCGACATGCCCCTTTATCCCGGCGATCCGCTCACGCCCGGCGTCGGCGCGACGCCGGAGGCGAAGCGTTTGCCGATCGAGCAAGCAAAGTCGATTCTCAAGATTCCCGTGATGCCGATTTCCTATGGTGACGCGCAGCCGCTGCTTGCCGCGCTTCAAGGGCCGCTGGCGCCGCTTGGCTGGCGTGGTTCGCTGCCGATTACCTATCGCATCGGGCCGGGGCCGGCGCAGGTGCATCTCGTCATCGAGTCGGAGTGGTCGCTCAAGCCGCTGTACAACGTGATCGCCAGGGTGCCCGGTGCGCAGAGTCCGGGCGAGTGGATCGTCCGCGGCAATCATCGCGATGGCTGGGTCTTCGGTGCGTGGGATCCGCTTTCAGGTCATGCGGCGATGCTTGCCGAAGCCAAGGCGATCGGCGGACTGCTGAAAACAGGCTGGAGGCCCCGGCGAACGATCGTGTACGCCAGCTGGGATGGCGAAGAGCCTGGCCTTCTGGGCTCCACCGAATGGGCGGAAGCTCACGCGGAGGAGCTGCAGCGGAAAGCGGTGGTGTACATCAATTCCGATACGAACGCGCGCGGATTTCTGGACGCAGGCGGCAGTCATTCCTGGCAGCGCTTCATGAGCGAGATCGCCGCAACGGTGAAGGACCCTCAGACCGGCGTCACGGTTGCGGAGCGACTGCGCGCGAAGATGCTCGTCGATGGCTACGAGCCCGAGGCATCCGAGGCTCAGAAGAAGGTTGCCGAGAAGGCGGGGCAGGGTGGAGATCTTCCGCTTGGCGCCCTGGGGTCCGGCTCGGACTTCACGCCTTTCCTGCAGCACCTCGGCATCGCGTCACTCAATCTGGAGTACGGCGGCGAGGAGGATCAGGTCGGCGTCTATCACTCGAAATACGATACGCTCGAGCACTACGTCAGGTTCGGTGATCCGGGCTTCGCCTACGGCGTTGCCGAGGCGCAAACGGTCGGGCGCACCGTGCTGCGCATTGCCGATGCGGAAGTCCTGCCGATGCAGTTCGCCGGCTTCGCCGATACCATCGGCACTTATGTCGACGAGTTGCACAAGCTGACGGACGAGCGGCGCAGGAAAGCGGAGAGTCTCGGTAAGCTTCTCGCGCAGAACGTGTTTGCGCTAGCTGCGGATCCCACGCGGCCGGTGAGCGCGCCGCAAGCGCTGCCGGAGGTGCCGTATCTCGACTTGGCGCCGCTGGACAACGCCGTCGTGCGCTTGAAGAAGAGCGCCGCGGACTATGACGATGCTTATCGAAAATGGAGCGAGGCCGGCTCGGCTTTGCAAGACGATCAGCTCAGCAATCTCAACGCGCAGCTGCGTGGACTGGAGCGAGTGCTCACCACCCCCGCTGGACTGCCGGGTCGCGAGTGGTACAAGCATCTCGTCTATGCCCCGGGCCTGTTGACGGGTTATGACGTGAAAACGCTTCCCGGGGTGCGTGAGCCCATTGAGGGTGACCGTTGGGACGAGGCCAACCGCTATGCCGTCATCACCGCTGAGGCTCTCGGCACATACAGCGACAAGTTGAACGGAGCGACGGTGTTGCTCGAGGCGGGTGCGCTACCGCCGCGTCGCCCGGTTCCGTAGTATTCGCGGCCAGCTACCACACGCCGCAGATGACCTACCTATGAAGAAAGAACCGGCCAGGCGCGGTGCCGCTCAACCCCGGGCGGCGAAAGTCGGCGAGCCCAAACAGCGTCGCAAGAGTCCCGAGCGTACGTTGAATCGTCAGACTGTCGTTGCTGCCGCCCTCGAGGAAATCGATCGCGCGGGGCTGGAAACCTTCAGCGTGCGCAACGTGGCCAAGCGACTCGGGGTGTATCCCACGGCTGTCGCCTGGCATGCCGCAAGCCGCGGTCAGCTTTTGGCCGATGTGGTGACGCTGGCGCTCGCGGATGTCCGGCCTACCGGTTTCCACGAGACCTGGCAGAGCTATCTGCGGCAGACTTTCCATCGCTACCGGGAAGCCATTCGGCGCCACCCCAACGTTGCCCCCCTCATCGGAACGCAACTGCTGGCAAATCCAGCGGTCGAGCTCGAATTCATCGAAGGGCTGCTCGCCACGCTTCATCATGCCGGTTTTTCGGGCACACGGCTGGTGGCCGCCTACAATGCCGTGATAGCGGCCGTTGTAGGCTTTACGACGCAGGAGTTCGCGCCGATACCGTCAGAGGGCACGGGCGCGTGGCAAAAGGAAATCCGCGAGCGTCTCGCCGGAGTGCAACGAACCCGCTACCCCTTGCTGGCGGACAACATG
>JBDTUL010000208.1:0-9657 GCA_040007735.1 Gammaproteobacteria bacterium
AGCCGGTACCGTCATTGACCACCGTAAAAAGGCGATCGTCGGCGCCCCAGGTCATCTTGTATCCGTCGCCTGAGCCCCCGAGCCTGAGAATCGTCTCGTCGCGACGAGCGATAGATCGTATACCCACCCCTGCGGTGCCCGCACGCGGGGACGCAGAGGTGCCGCTCGCAGCTCTCGCGATGTGCGCAGCGCCGGTCGCTCCCAGTGCAAGAGCACACGTCTGTTTGAGAATGTCGCGTCGGTTGGGCATGGAATCTATCTCACCCTTGCGTACCGTCCGCGGCGGCTTCGGCCAGGCCGTCAACATGCCGCAGGGTCAACGGCTCGACCGTGACCCCGCCGCCCTGAAGACACGTCAATCCATCCGGCCATATCCAGGACATCGGTTTCTCCTCTCGTTATTTCGGCGCGACTTCCAGGCTCACATTGCCGTCCGCGTCGAAGCGGTTGCGGTTGTTGTCGCAGATGTACTCGAGCACCCGGTACTCGGGGTTGCGCTTGTAGCCGAACGTAAAGTTGTACGGCTTGGCGAGAATTTCCGGATCGTCGAGGGTGATCTGATTTTCCAGCAGGCCCGGCCCGGTGAGCCGCAGCCGTTCGGTCACTTTCATGTGCGCGGAGTGCGGAATCCCCATGAATTTGACGTCCTCGCGGACGCCAACCGTCTGCACGACGAGGGTGTCGCCTTGCCAGCGCGCGACGGAGTAGCCGTTGTAGCCGGGGGAAATATCCTCGGACGCCGGCATTTTCTCGTTCACATAGATGCGCCGGGTCTGCGTAAGAAACTCCGCGAGAATGACGATCTGGCGCGGCGTCTGCAGGATCTCGATGGGTCCGACGGCAGCCATGATGGTGGGCATGCCCTCGGGCAGACACCGCGTGGCCGGGTCCGCGAGAGGCTTACCCTTCTTGTCCGCCTCGGCCTTGCGCCGATTCAGGTCGCGATACGCGGTGCCGTACGGCTCCTTGAGCTTCGGCCCGCCTGCCGGCGGTGGCGGATCGTCGGGAAAGCGCTCATCGGAATAAGGATCGGGATACCGTTCCCAGGTGCCCGAAAAATCCGCGTTTGCGCCGTTCGCAGCGCAAGCCGCGAACAGCAGCGCTGCCGCCGCCACGAGGCGCACGCAAAGCCGGCTCATCCCTTGATCGTCTTGCCGGTGGGTAACGTCACCGAGTCGAGCAGGCCACCGGGCCGGCCGTCGCGCAGCGGGTAGAGGCCAACGGCCACGGCATCGCCGCGTTTCACCGTGCTGACTTTCCAGCCAGCCCGCATGAGTACATTGGGGCTATTGCACTCCACCGCGTATTGGGTTTTGCCGCCCTTGCCATCCGGCACATCGACGAAAATGAAGACGTGCGGGTTCGTCCATTCGATCTTGCTCACCATGCCTTTCACCGTCGTGAGACGGGTCTTGTCGAACATGGCAAAGGAATGGTGTGCCTGAACGGGACACGCCAGCACCACAAGGACGGCGACGACGCTCGCCAGATTGGTATATCTCATATTAAAGAATGACGGCGTTTTCGCGAAAATCCTCCAGCCCCGAGGAGGTCAGCCGCCTGGCTGCGCCCGGAGCACTGTGACGCCGCGCCGTTTTTCTGCCTGAACAGGCAGATAGCTCGTCAACGTATCGACGAATCCGCGCACGTTGTTCGTGTGAAACACCCCGCTGATGCGAAGCGCGCCGACTTGCGGGTCGGCGAGCACCAGAGGCGTGGCGGAATACCGATTGACGCGCTCGATCGCGGTCGCCAGGGGCTCGTCATCGAAGATGATCTGCCCGCTCTGCCACGCCAGCACGTGCTCGATGCTGGCCGGGACGACCCGCGCTTCACCCCGCGGCGAAACCACGAGCTGCTGACCCGCATCGAGTTCCGTCTGAGCCAGCGTGTGAGGCGTCGCACCCTGAGGCAACACGCGCACGTGCCCCTCCAGCAGCGTCACGTACAGCGCAGAACCAAGCATGTCGATATCGAACGAAGTGCCCGTGGCGATGACTTTCCGGGCGCCGGCGACAACGGAAAATGGGCGGCGATCGTCATGCACTACGGTGAATTTCGCCTGGCCTCTGCGCAGCGAGAGCTCGCGCCCCCGCTTCGTGTAGCGAACGCGCACTTCGCTGGAAGAATCCAGCTCCACCTGTGAGCCGTCCATCAGGGTCGCGACGCGCCGGTCTCCGGGACCGGTGCGATACACGGTCGGCGCATTCAGGGCCCAGAACAGCGAGCCCACCGCGGCGACCAGGATGCCCGCAGCGATCGACAGCGCCGCCCTCCTGCGCTGAGCGCCGCGAAAAAACCCGCGCAGGGAAGATTGAGAGCGCGTGCGCGATGCAACGTGCAGGAACTTGAGTGCATCACTGCGCAGTTTCAGAACCTCGGGCGTCATGGCGTGCTCGCCCAGCAGATCCCAAGGCTCCGTGAGCTGCTTCCAGGCCTCGCGATGGCTCTCGTCCGCAGCGAGCCACAGTTCGAACTCAGGGGCGCTTTCCAGACCCGCTTCAGTGAGGTTCGCGCGCCACGCCGCCGCCTCGACCAGGCAGCGGGTATGCGGCTTCGGTGATTCAGGCACTTCGTTCATCAGCTCATCCGGCCTCCGTTCCGGGCCGCCAGGTGCACCATCGCCTTCATCACATGTTTTTCCACGGTGCTCTGCCCAATACCCAGCAAGGCGGCAATATCCTTCTGTTTCAAGCGTTCCAGGCGGAACAGCACGAAAATGTCGCGCGTCCGCTGGCCCAGCTCGTCCAGGGTGCGCAACACCTCTGCCAGCGCATCCTCACTGAGTAAGACGCGCTCCGGCGACAAATACTCCACCAGTTGCTGTTCGATCTCGCTGGCGGCCGCCACTTCGATCGGGACGAACACGTGCGGCTCGGCGCGCGACTGCACGTTCTTGTGATCGCGCAGGAGATTGATGGCGATCTTGAAGACGTAGCTGTCGAGTTTCTCGATGGCTGTCATTTGCCGGGCCACGAACAGCCGCAGCAACGTTTCCTGCGTCAGGTCCTGCGCAAGGGCGTGGTCGTGGAGGCGGCGGAGAAAGAACGCCATCAAAGGCGCGCGAAAACGCGCATCGAGGTCCTGGGCCGCCGCGGATTCCAGAGCGATTTTCTCTTCGCTTAGCATCGGCTCCTCGTGATGGCTACGTCATCAAACCGGGTGCCGCGAGAGGCTGGACGAGCTTGCCGCAATTGTCACGATCTTGCAACAGTAAAGCTACGCTTCACGGTATTGTTTTACTGCTCGATTCCGCCGAAAGTGCCGGAAAATCACACATTTTCCAGCGCTTCCGCGCAAACCGAGCCGGGGGAGCCTAGGGGCGCGACCACGCCCAGCCGGTGATACGCCAACCGGCCTGCCCCTTGTGAAGGGCGACCGTGAAGAGAGCTCCTATCTCAGCCCCGGCCTTGCCGTTCTCCTTGAACCGGTAGTCGGTGGGAACGACGACATAGGCACGGTCGGCGGTGACGTCGACGCGCTTGGGTTTGCCGATCTTCGTGACGCCGTCCGTGAGCCCGAGACTCTGGTTGAAGGCAGTCAGGTCCGCTACCCACTTCGCACAGGTACCCCTGCCGTGCCACTCGTGAGGCGGAAACTCATCAACGATCGAGGTTTCCTCGGCGCACGCCGCAATGGCCGACTTCGTATCGCCCTTGTTCAAGCTGTCCATCCATTGCCGCACGACCTTCATCACATCATCCTGCTCGGATGCGGCCGCCGGCCCGGCCGTCAGCATCGCGGCCGCGAGCGCGAGAGCAATCTTCAGCGTCATCTGTTTCATAGGTCCTCGATCTTCGTCTTGAGTGAACTGTGTGGACGCGCCAACCCCAGTTAGCCGCGGCTCACGGCGAACCGGCCAGGCCCGGTGTCTGTGCGGCAACGTCGGCTACGTTGCGCAGATTCAGCTCGCGAAGCTGCTCGCCCGAGAGCGTGGTGACTGGGATTCCGACATCCTCCACGCGCTGCTCGCGCTTCTGCGCCGTCACGGTCACTTGCTCGAGCTGCTGCGCAATCGCCTGCGGCGCGAAGCCAGCGCCCGCTATCAACACCACCACGGTTCGCGCGAAGATAAGGGATTCGGATTGCCGTCGAGTTCATCGCCGCCCTCGTCGTTGTGACTATGTTGCGCTCCGGGTGGACCGCGCGGTCTGTGCTCGTGCCTCGGCTGACTGCCAGCACAGAGCGTCCGTCGATGCCGCCCCATCTTGGCACCGCGCTCCGCGTCGGCCTGATGGCAGAAGCGGAAACTTTCTTTGCCGAATCGGCCAGGAGCCGCTATGGGGATCCGCCGCCCTGGCGCGATTCGCGCAGCGTGGAGCTAATCGCGGCGGGATTTGACGAACTGACGCGGCGACATGCCGGTCCAGGACTTGAACGCGCGCGACAGCACCGCGCCGTCCGAATAGTTGAGCCGGCCCGCGAGCTCGGCGAGGCGCGCGTCATCGGTACGCAGAACCGATTCCATCAGAGTCTTTCGATGCAGCCGCAGAATCTTCCGGAAGGAACTCCCCTCCTGCATCAAACGCCGGCGGAGGCTGCGCACCGACATGTTCATCTCGGTGGCGATGCCATCGAAGGTGACGTCAGCGCGCCCCACCCTGCGCGCGACGAGGGCGCCGACTCGCGCGACGTAGGTAGGCGATGCCTCCGCGGGCGGACCGAGAAGTTCGCGCAGGTGCTGCTCGAGAATCGGTGCCACATCGCCAGACTCCGAATCCCCCCGCCATCGCTGCGGCTGTTCCATGTCCGCGCGGGAGATAATCAGCAGGTTCGCCGGCCGATTTCCGGTCACCGGCGCCTTGAAGAACTGACGAAGCACCGTCGCGCGGCCCTTGATGTCGTGCTCGAATTCCACCGCGACAGGACGCCAGCGACTGCTGGTGACCTGACGGACGAAAGCGGTCATCGTTGCGAGCGCGAACTCCGCGTCCTGCCGGCGCGGCCAGATCGCCGGGTCCTGAATGAGATAGCGGCAGGCGGAAGTTTCCTTGCCGCGCACGATTTCCAGCAACGTGTTGGTCTGCCAGGTCGACTGATAGCGCGCCAGCGCGCCCAGCGCCGCGCTCAGATCGCGCGCCAGGACGAACACGGCGTAGAACGGGCCGAGGTCCGCGATCGAAGCACGCTGACCGAGCTCGAGGCCCAGGAAAGGACGATTCAGGCGGCGTGCCAGATCCTCGGCCATGCCGACGAAATTCTGCAAGGGGACGCGCTCATACAGGCTGGTGAGCTGTGCGGCCGACAAACCGTACTCACGCAGGAACCCGTCGATCTCGATGCCGTGTCGAGCGAGCTCGCGCACCAGCGGAGCAAGAAAGAAGGCCCTGATCGTGGAGGGCACTCCCAGTGTCAGGGAGCGAGAAGAAGCGCGCCCGCGTCGCATGAAAGCCTTCGGGACTGCGCCCGCACTGGCCGAATCGGCAAACATTGTGGCTGAGTTCGCCATACGTGTATAGCGCCCGCCGTGTCAGCATTTTCGGGACACTACCCTACTGGAGCATCCCGTGGCGAAAACCGCGTCCTCTTCTTCCCCGTTACGGCAACCCGCTACGGACTGGGCGCAGGTGCGCGACTGGGACGAGCGCTATGTGTTCCACGTAGTCGCGGCGAAAAACGAATACAAGAGTGTGCCCGTCGCGAGCGCGGAGGGCTGCTATGTCACTTACGCGGATGGCCGCCGCGTATTCGACTTCTCTAACCAGCTCGTCTGCGTGAACATGGGTCACCGTCACCCGAAGATTCAAGCGGCGATCCGCGAGGCCACCGAGAGCTTCGGTTACGTGTGGGAAGGCCTCACCACCGAGTATCGCAGCCGCGCGGCGAAACTCATCATGGAAGACCTGGAAGTGGGCGAATGGGCGGGCCGCATCCGCTTCCTGTCGACCGGCACCGAAGCCGTCGAGACGATGGTGATGATGGCGAAGCTTTACACCGGTCGGCGCAACATCGTCACGCGAAGCTACGACTACCACGGCTGGTCGACCGCACTGTCCGGCGCTAACGGCATGCGCGGTTACCGCTCGAGCCTTGCCTCGAGCCAAGGCGAACCGGTCGTTCGAGACGTGCCCGACTCGCCGTCCCCAAACTGCTACCACGCGCCCGCGCCTCAGTGTTATCGCTGCCCAATCGGACACACCTATCCCAATTGCAAGGACAGCAAGGGCACCCTCGCCTGCGTGCGCGCAACCGAGCATGTCATCCGCACCCTCGGGCCCGAGACGGTTGCGGGCTTCCTGTCCGAGCCGGCGCAAGGTGCCGGCATGATCCACCCGCCGAAGGAATACTTCCCGCAGATCCGCGAGATGACTCAACGCCTGGGTGTGCTGTGGCTCGATGACGAGGTGATGACGGGCTTCGGCCGGCTAGGCGAGTGGTTCGGCTACCGCTGCCACGACGTGACGCCTGACATCATGTCCGTCGCGAAAGGCCTCTCCTCCTCGGCGCTGCCCGCGAGCGGCGTGGTGATCTCGAAAGAGATCGCGGAATTCTTCGATAACTGGCGCTTCTCGACGATGAGCACCTTCGGCTCGCATCCCCTGGCCATGGCGGCCGTCTGCGCCAACATCGAAGCGATGCTGGAAGAGAACATCCTCGAGCGGGTTCGCGACCTCGGTGCCCACCTCGGCGCGGGACTGCTTGCGCTCCAGGAAAAACACCCGTGCCTCGGCCTCGTCTCGGGCCGTGGTTTGATGTGGGCGCTGGAGCTCGTGCGCAACAAGGAAACCCGCGAACCCTTCGTGAGCGTGGATCGCTATTCGATCTATGCGAAGACACCGCAGGTGGCGGCCAGTGCGATCGTGGCCGCCGTGTGTGCCGAAGAGAACGTGACCATCGGCGCCTTCCTGCCGAACAGCATCCGCCTCGCGACAGCGTTCATCGCAACCAAGGCGGACATTGATCTGGGATTGCGAGCGCTCGACAAAGGCCTGTCTGAGCTGGACAAGCACTGCGAGTGAGCCGCGCGCGGGGCCAGCGAGGCTAAGACAGTTCCGATATGAGCCGCGTGCAGCGACACCAGGAAGAGGCAGTCCTCACGACGCCGACTACGGTGAAGTACGTGCGCCAGTCAGAGCACAGCGCACACTGGTTCGTTGCGCAGACGCTCGCCGGACTTCTGGATGCGTCGAGGCTTCGCAAGGAAGAGATCGATGGTCTCTGCCTTGCAAGCTTCGGCCTCGCGCCGGACACCGCGGTAGGGCTGACGCAGTATGTCGGCCTGACTGTCACCTGGCTCGATCACATCCCGTTCGGCGGGGCTTCGGGGATCCTCGCTCTGCGGCGTGCTGTTCGCGCCGTCGAAGCGGGGGATGCTCAGGTCGTTGCCTGCATCGGCGCGGATACCAACCAGCCGGACTCGTTCCGCACGAGCCTGAGCAACTTCAGCCTGTTCTCGCGCGACGCCGTGTTGCCTTATGGAGCCGGCGGCCCCAACGCCAGTTTCGCGCTACTCACCGATTACTACATGCGCCGCTGGGGAGCCACTCGCGAGGATTTCGGCAAGCTGTGCGTGGCGCAGAGGCAGAACGCTCTCCGCTATCCGCATGCACTCTTCAAGAAGCCGCTCTCGATCGAGGAATACCTGGCTGCGAGACCCATCGCTCTGCCCATTCATTTGCTCGATTGCGTCATGCCGTGCGCGGGGGGTGAGGGCTTTCTGATCATGACTCGCCGGCGCGCAGAGAAACTCGGCTTGCCGTACACGCGCGTGCTCGCGACGAGCGAGCGGCACAACGCCTTTCCCGAGGATCCCATCCAATTTCGGGGCGGCTGGGTACACGACACCGAAAGGTTGTATGGCGAGGCAGGCATCGAACCGCGCGACGTCAGCTTCGTGCAGACCTACGACGACTACCCCGTGATGTCTTTCATTCAGCTCGAAGATCTGGGGTTCTGCGCGAAGGGCGAGGCACCCGAGCTCATCCGACGGCACGAGCTGACCTCTGCGGGCAGCTTCCCGATCAATACGTCAGGGGGGCAGCTCTCCGTCGGACAGGCCGGCGGCGCGGGCGGGTTCCTCGGCCTGGTCGAGGCCGCGCGCCAGCTCACGTCGCAGAATCTGGCGGCGCCCGTCTCGAACACACGTTTCGGCGTCGTCGCCGGCTTCGGCATGATCGTCTTCGATCGCGGCCTGTGCACGGGCGCCGCGATCCTCGCCCGAGCCGGCGCATGAGCGCTCTCGTGCCTCCGTCTGCGCAGTCTCATGCGGCACTCGGTCTCACGGCTGCGGCGGCAGTTGGCCGGTTCGAGCTGCAGGTCTGCGATCGCTGCGGAACGGTTCAATACCCACCGCGTGAAGCCTGCGTGAAATGCCTCACTGGCCAGCTCACCTGGCGCGAGCACAGCGGACGGGGTGAGCTGATCGCCGCCACGGCCATACATCACAGCCACGACGATTACTTCCGTGGGCGCACGCCTTGGAACATTGGAATGGTGAGGCTCGAGGGAGACATCACCGTCATTGCTCATTTGCACCACTGCTGCATGGGCTCACGAGACACGGTGCAGGTTCGCGCGCTGCTGGACCGCGGCGGCCGCGGCGTGCTGTTCGCATTTCCAACGGACGCCGCGCGCGCGGCCGAACCCGATTCGCAGGTGCTGGAAATGACGCGCGTGATCAGTCGATGACTCTGGAGGAGTACCGTAATTCGAGTGCGTCATCGAGCATGGCGTTCTCCAGAACACGACGCATCCGGTTCTCGGATTGTGACCCTGCCGGCATCGTGTTCTATCCGCAGTACTTCGTGCTCTTCAACGATCTGCTGGAAGAGTGGTTCGATACCCTGACGGCGGGGGGTTTTGCCGATTACATCGTCCGTTGCCGCTGCGGTCTGCCGACCGTGAAGCTCGAAGCCGAATTCAAAGCCATCAGTCGAATGGGCGATGATGTGATCCTGACGCTCAACGGCATTCGGGTCGGGCAACGATCCTTCGACCTGGCTCTCGAGTGCAAAGGCGCGGTGGACGGGCACCTCCGAATGTCGGCGCGCCAGACACTCGTGACTACATCGCTCGATACACACCGGTCCGTGCAGATTCCACCGCAGCTCCGTGAGGCGCTTGCGCGGATTGCTCCCGCCGTGAGCACATCGTGACGCCTGCGAGCGTCGCAAGGGGGAATCATGTCTTCGGTTTCACATGACCAATATCGCGAAGACGTCGCCGGCCGCGCCAACGTTGCCGATACGCCTGAACTGGTCGCCTATTACGCAGAGCTGGAACGATTTGCCACGGGTGCGCTGTGGACCGTGGCCAACAAGATCGAGCCGTGGCAGCCCAAGTCCGAATCGGTGCCGATGATCTGGCGCTATCGCGACCTGCGCGCCTGCGTCGTGCGTTCCGCGGAGCTCGTGACGCCCGAGCAAGCGGGCCGCAGGGTGATCTACCTCAACAATCCCGGGCGTCGCGACGTCGCCGCCGCGGTGGGCTGGCTCTATTCAGGGCTTCAGACGATGAAGCCGGGTGAACTGGCGTCCGCGCACGCGCACTCGGCCTCCGCGTTGCGCTTCATCATGGAGGGACAGGGGGCCTTCACAATCGTCGATGGCCACAAGATGACCCTCGGGCGGAACGACTTCGTGCTTACGCCCAACGGCACGTGGCATGAGCATGGAGTGAGTGCCGACGGCACGCCCTGCATCTGGCAGGACGGCCTGG